>DASSKX010000388.1:0-6803 GCA_035689925.1 Acidobacteriaceae bacterium | reverse complement strand
AATGCCTTCCTCGACGCCCGCGGGCATCTCCGGCATGGCATAGTCCTCGTTGTACATCGTGATGTAGTAGAAGCGGTCTTCACCGTTCTCGTACATGCGGCGGAGGCCATCCTGCAGGATGACGGCCATCTCGTACACGTAGGCCGGGTCGTAGCTGATGCAGGTGGGAATGACGCTCATCAGCAGATGGCTGTGGCCGTCCTGATGCTGGAGGCCTTCGCCCATCAAGGTGGTCCGGCCCGCGGTTCCGGCCATGATGAAGCCTTTGCCGCGCGCGTCGGCGAAGGCCCACATGAAGTCGCCGCAGCGCTGGAATCCGAACATCGAGTAGTACATGAAGAACGGGATCGTCGGAACGTGGTAATTCACGTAGCCGGTTCCGGCAGCGGTGAAGGAGGCCATCGATCCGGCCTCGGTAATTCCCTCTTCGAGGATCTGCCCGTCTTTCTCCTCGCGATAGTAGAGAAGCATGTCCACGTCGTGTGGCTTGTACTTCTGCCCTTCGCTGGCGTAGATGCCGACCTGGCGAATTGCCGACTCGAGGCCGAAGGTGCGGCCTTCGTCAGGAACGATGGGGACCATGAGCTTGCCGATCTTTTCGTCCTTCATCAGATGGCGCAGCATGCTGACGAAGCCCATGGTGGTGGAGACGGCGCGGCCGCGCGAGCCGCTGGTCCATTCGGCGAAGGTGTCGAGGCCGGGCGCCTTGAAGTCGAGTTTCGGTACGTCCCGCTTCGGCATGTAACCGCCGAGGCTCCTGCGCCGCTCCTGCATGTAGACCATCTCCGGCGCATCTTTTGGTGGAACGTACAGCTTGCCCTTGCGCGCGTTCTCTTCCGGAATGGGCAGATCGAAGCGACGGATGAAGTCGACCAGCGCGTCGTCGGCGACCTTCTTTTCCTGATGAGCGGCGTTGCGCGCCTGCGTGCTGCCGAGTCCGTAGCCTTTGACGGTCTTGGCCAGGACCACGGTGGGGCCGCCTTTGTGTTCCACGGCGCGCTTGTAGGCGTTGTAGATTTTTGTGGCGTCGTGGCCGCCGCGATGGAGGTGAAAGATTTCGTCGTCGGACATGTCTTTCACCAGCTCGAGCAACTCCGGATATTTCCCGAAGAACTCGCTGCGGATGTAAGCACCGCCCTTTGCTTTGAAGGCCTGATACTCGCCGTCGACGCATTCTTCCATGCGCTTGAGGAGTAGGCCGGTGTGGTCGCGTTCAAAGAGGGCGTCCCAGTCCGAGCCCCAGATGACCTTGATCACGTTCCAGCCGGCGCCGCGGAAGACGCCTTCCAGTTCGTCGATGATGCGACGATTGCCGCGTACCGGGCCGTCGAGACGCTGGAGGTTGCAGTTGACGACGAAGATGAGATTGTCGAGGTGCTCGCGAACTCCGAGCGAGAGCGCGCCCAGCGTCTCAGGCTCGTCGCACTCGCCGTCGCCGAGAAAGGCCCAGATCTTGCGCGGCGTCTTCTCAATGAGCGAGCGATTCTCCAGATAACGCATGAAGCGCGCCTGGTAGATTGCGTTGAGCGGGCCAATGCCCATCGACACGGTCGGGAAACGCCAGAAGTCCGGCATGAGCCAGGGGTGCGGATAGGACGAGAGGCCGGGCGTATCGCGGAGTTCGTGGCGGAAATTGAGGACGCGCTGCTCATCGAGACGGCCGAGCAGGAAGGCACGGGCGTAAATGCCGGGCGAGGCGTGACCCTGGAAATAGACCAGGTCGCCGGGCTGATTGCCGTAGCTGGCGTGGAAGAAGTGGTTGAAGCCGACCTCGAGCAGCGTGGCGAGCGAAGAGTACGTGGCGATGTGGCCGCCGATGCCAGCGTCGAGCTTATTCTGCCCATGCACCATGGCCATTGCGTTCCAGCGAATGAGGCTCTCGATGCGGCGCTCCAGCTTGCGGTCGCCGGGATAGGGCACCTCGTCGTGCTTCGGGATGGTGTTGGTGTAGCGGGTGGTCAGTTCGCTGCTCTGTGAAATGCCGGCTTCGCGCGCGCGCTGGCGGAGCGCGGTCAGGATTTCAGCTCCCTGCTCGGGGCCTTCGTCGACGACGACATCGTCGAATGCTTCGATCCACTCACGAAGCTCCTGCGAAAAATCGCTCTGTACGGGGACAGTCACTTTGGTCGTCATAATCTCTCAATCCTGTTCGTGGACAGTCACGCAGCGTTCTCCGGAAGCTCACCGTTCCCGGACCTGCCCTGCCACTCGGTGCTGTTGCTGGTTTGGATGTTCGCGACAATTTGCTGCCGCCACTGCTGCGCAGGCAAACCACGAGCCGTCAGCCATGCCTCAAGCTTTGCAACGGCATTGCTGCTCTCCGCGCCTGCGTTCGGGAGCGTGTGGCAAAGAATGCGCGTGGGTCCGTTGCCCTGGCGCGCCCGGGTGATGGATTCATGGGCGACCCGGTAGATGGCGATCACGTCGTGCGCGTCGACGGGAATGGACATGAGGTCGACGGCGGGTTGCGCGCTGGCTGCAGAGCGCCGGGAAGAGGCGGAATCGGAGCCCTGCTCGACAAAGATGACAGGCAGCCTGGCTCCCGCTGCGACCGCGCGCGCCTCAGAAAGCAGATGTTCGGCCGCGTCCTGCGGGAAGAAGAGCACGGTCACACGGTGGTTGTGGCGCATGCGATTCGCGATGGCCATGCTGAGGGCGTCGATGATGCGCTCGCTGGTCGCGGCGACCGACTGCAGCGGGGCATGATGCGTTCCGTGGGCCTGAGCCGCAGGCGGTTCGAGGAGCGAGGCGTCGTGTTCAGCGATCAGCAGATCTTCGGGGCGGAGGTCCGCGGCGACTCCGGCGAGCGCGGCTTCGCGCCCAGCGAGCACGGTGACGCCTCGCTCAGCAGCGAGATGGAAATTCAGAGCGAGGGTATAGAGCTGATGAAATTTCTCATCGCTGATGAGGGAGTGTCCGTGTTTGCCATTGGCCGCGGCAGAGGGCACCGCAGAGGTCGCCTGGATTGCCATTGTTTCTGAGATGTTCCTTTGTAGCCACCGCAAAACGATTGCGGCATTCGGTCTTCTGCGCTGGTTCGGATTCGGCGCGCGCGCTGCACGGAATCGAGCTCTTTAGAAAAATTGTAGCGCAGGCGGATTACGTTCGTACTGAAGGGGTTCGCCGCACACTGCGCGAAATCGCGCAGGCAGATTTCAACAGTTTTGTGAAAAAGCCTGTGCAAAGCACGCGCCTGCGTAGGTGAACGCAAGGAATGATGCGGCTCTGAGCGTTCTGCACTCTCTGCGATGCAACTTGAAATTTCAAGAAGAGCGCGGCGCGAACGCGGAGTGCTTCGGTCCAGGAAGACGTGATTAAGTGGAGTACTCGGCGTTGATGCGAACGTATTCGGCCGTCAAATCGCTGGTCCAGAATCGGCAGTGCCCTTCGCCGTCGCCGAGGGAAATGCGAACCGAGAATTCGCGCTGCGTGAGGTACTGGTGCGCAGCCTTCTCGTCGTACTTCGGCGCGCGTCCGCCATTGGAGCAGATGGGCAGATTGCCGAACCAGACGGAGACGCGCGCAGGATCAAACTCGGCGCAGGAGCGACCAGCGGCGGCGAGCAAACGTCCCCAGTTGGGATCGGATCCGGCCCACGCGGTTTTCACGAGCGGCGAGTTGGCGATGGCGCGCGCGACGCGCACTGCATCCTGGTTGGTCGCTGCGCCTTCAATCTGGAGTTCGACCACATGCGTAATGCCTTCGCCGTCGGCGACGATCTGCTTCGCGAGCGTGATGCAGAGTTCTGTCAGGGTGCGTTCGAACTCCGGATCGTCGGCCCAGATGTCCACGCCGGATTCGCCGGAGCACAGCATCAGCACGGTGTCATTCGTTGAACTGTCTCCGTCAATGGAGATGCGATTGAAGCTGACCTCGGTCGCAGCGCGCAGGTAACGGTCGAGCGTGGTCGGATGCAGAGCAGCATCGGTGAAGAGATAGACGAGCATAGTCGCATGCAGCGGAGCGGTGGCCGAAGCAAGCTGCGGATGAATCATGCCTGCGCCTTTGCAGACGCCGGCGAGGCGGACCTGCTTGCCGTTCACGTCCATCGTCGTGTGGGCGATTTTCGCTCGCGTGTCGGTGGTGAGGATCGCGTTCGCAAACTTCGCGAAGGCCTCCGGTGTGGCGGCGAGGGAACGCTGCACCTCCGGCAGCGCGGCGACGAGTTTCTCCGAGGGAAGGGGCACGCCGATGATCCCGGTGGAGGATGGCAACACCTGGTGTGGTTCACAGCCAAAGGTTTTCGCTGCGGCGGCGCACACCTGCTCGGCGGCGCGGAAGCCGGCCTCGCCGGTCGCACAGTTCGCGTTGCCGGCATTGACGATGACCGCCCGCAGCAGCCCTTCGCCGCGCTCCAGATTGCGGCGGCCAATTACGATGGGGGCGGCCTGCACGCGGTTCGTCGTAAACATTGCAGCGGCACTCGCGATACGGGGAGCAAAGGCGACAGCAAAGTCCGTTTTGCCGCTCGGCTTGATGCCGGCTTTGACGGCGGCGAACTGGAATCCGCGTGGGAGTGCGTCCGTGGGGATGGAGGAGGTGTCGCTCATGATTGAGCATTACTGTACCAATCCGGCCCTCTGCAATAATCGACACATTCCGAGAGCCGAACCAACTTGAGTTCCTCTGCTCCAGCCGATTTCCTTTTCATGCAGCACGTTAGCGTCGCTCGCGGCGAGAACGTGGTGCTGCACAATATTTCTCTGCGCATCACAAACGGCGAGCATGTGGCCATCCTGGGTCCGAATGGCTGCGGGAAATCGACGCTGATCAAAACGCTGACCTGCCAGTGCTACCCGATTGTCACGCCGGAAACGGAACTGCTGCTGCTGGGGCGGAAGCGCTGGGATGTATCGCAGCTGCGCTCGCATCTGGGCGTCGTCGCGGCGGAGTTGCCGGGCGAGAGGACTCCGGTAACGCGCGGACTGGATGCGGTGGTGGCGGGGTTCTTCTCGGCGTCGACGCTGTGGCCGAATCTGCACGTCACGCCGGAGATGCGCGAGCGGGCGCATGAAGCGTTGCAGCTGATGCATGCCACGCATCTTGAAAAGAAGCTGGTGGGGGAGATGTCGGCTGGGGAACAGCGGCGCATCATGATTGCGCGCGCGCTGGTGCACCGGCCGGAGATGCTGCTGCTGGATGAGCCGTCGAATGCGCTGGATCTGGCAGCACAGCGTGAGTTGCGCGAGGCGCTGCGACGCGTGGCGCGGCAGGGCGTCGGCATACTGATGGTGACGCATCACCTCGGCGACATTCTGCCGGAGATCGACCGGGTGATCATGATGAAGGACGGGCGCATCTTCGCCGATGGAGCGCGGAGCGAACTGCTGACGGCGGGAAAACTGCGCGAGCTGTTTGGGGTGGACGTGCGGATGGCGGAGCATGAGGGCGCGCTGCACGGCTGGTAGAGGACTTGCAGGGATTCCGGCGTCGGGTTAACTTAGCAGTACACGGGAAAGGAGGATGATCCAGCCAATGAAAAATTCTGACGGTAGTAGTACCAAAACACGTGAGGTGACTGAGGCTTAGAGCCGCTCCTGGCTCCAGTGAGGGTGAGCCGATGTTGGGCTCCCACTAAGTCCTGGCGTGCAACCGATGCGCCGAGGCCACTCCGAAAGCGGGGGCGCCTCAGGTCAATCTCAACAGTTCACCGGCGATAGAAGGCCCGCGATGCCCGAAACTGGCAGCGGGCCTTTCGCATTTATGGTCCGCCGCCGCTTGTGACCATGGTAAAATGACCATGGTGATGTCTCAGGATTGCTATGAAAACGATTCCCGCGGGCAAGTTCAAAGCACAGTGCCTGGCGCTGATCGATGATGTCCATGATCACGGCGGAGAGGTCCTGATTACGAAGCGGGGCAAAGCGATGGCGAGGCTGGTGCCGGTGGAGAAGAAGAAGCCGGAGAGCATCTTCGGGTTTCTCAAGGGACAGGCGGAGATCGTCGGTGACATCCTTGAGCCGATGATGACCGACGAAGACGTGGCGCGATCGGAGCGGGGCTGGGATGAGTTGAGCAAATGATCGTTCTCGACTCCCACGTCGCGGTTTGGCTCGCACTGCAACCTGAAAAGCTCTCGCACCGGGCGAGGGCTGCGATTCGTCAACTGGAGCAGCCGCCCGCAATCAGCACACATACGTTGTTTGAGGTGGGGTGGTTGATTGTTCGCGGCAGGATTCGCCCTCAAGTGCCGCTGGAAACGTTTCTGCGGAACATGGCCCGGGGATTTGAACTGCTGCCGCTCTCGACTGAGCTTGCTGTTGCGGCGGCACAATTGCCAGCCGGTTTTCCTTCGGACCCGGCGGACCGCATTATTGCTGCGACGGCTCTGGTCTCCGGCGCTGTTCTGATCACCGCCGACGAGCGGATCCGTCGCTCCGGTGCGGTGCGGACGCTCTGGTGATCCGCTTACAATACGGCCATGGAACCCCTCGTCATTGCAGGCAAAGCTTTTCAGTCGCGGCTGATTGTTGGCACCGGCAAGTATAAGGATGGAGCCGAGACGCAGGCGGCCATCGAGGCGTCCGGCGCGGAGATGGTCACGGTGGCGGTGCGGCGCGTGAACCTGGATCGCAGCCGCGAGTCCCTGCTGGACTTCATCGACCCACGGCGGTATTTTCTGCTGCCGAATACGGCGGGCTGCTACACGGCGGACGAGGCGATTCGGGCGGCGCGGCTGGCGCGCGAGGTGGGATTGTCGGACTGGGTGAAGATCGAGGTTATTGGCGATCAGGCGACGCTGTATCCCGACGTGCAGGCGACCCTCGAAGCGACCCGGGTGCTGGTGAAGGAGGGGTTCACGG
>DASSKX010000387.1:0-6605 GCA_035689925.1 Acidobacteriaceae bacterium | reverse complement strand
TGAGGAGGCGCGGCGCAACGGCGCGAAGCTGGTGGTTATCGATCCGTTTGCCACGCGGACGGCGAAGGCCGGGGACTGGCACATCGCCATCAATCCGGGAGCGGATTCGGCGCTGGCGCTGGGCATGATGCACATCCTGATCCGCGATGGACTGATCGATCGCGAGTACATCGAGCGCTGGACGAAGGGCTTCGATCAGCTGCGCGAACACGTCGCGAGCTACACGCCGGAGTTCGTCTCGTCGGTGTCGGGTCTCTCTGTGGCGGAGATTGAGCGGCTGGCGCACGAGTACGGAACGACGCAGCCTGCGGTGATCCGCCTGAATTACGGCGTGCAGCGCTCCGATAACGGGGGCTCGGCGGTGCGGGCGATTGCGATGCTGCCCGCGCTCACCGGCGCGTGGAAGCACTACGGCGGCGGCCTGCAGCTTTCGACGAGCGGAGCGTTCCGGTGGAACGACGCGGCCCTGGAGCGGCCGGAGCTGATGATGAAGAGTCCGCTGGGCCGTCCGGCGCGCGTCGTGAACATGATTCGCCTGGGGCACGCCCTGACGGAGCTGAAGGATCCTCCGGTGCACGCGCTGTTCGTTTACAACTCGAACCCGGCGGCGGTGGCTCCGGATCAGAGCAGCGTGCTGGCCGGACTGCGGCGACCGGATCTGTTCACGGTGGTGCACGAGCAGTTCTTTACGGACACGACGGATTACGCCGATTACGTGCTGCCGGCGACAACGTTCCTCGAGCACAAGGAGATTCAGGGCGCGTACGGGCACTACTATGCGCAGCTTTCGGAGCCGGCGATTGCGCCGCTGGGCGAGGCGCGTCAGAATGTGTGGCTGTTTGCGCAGCTGGCGCAGCGCATGGGATTCGAGGAGCCCTGCTTCCGCGACAGCGTGGACGAGATGATCGCGCAGGCGCTGCGCGTTGACGATCCCGAGCATCAGGATCCGCTGCTCAGAGGCATGACGCAGGAGACGCTGCGCGCCGCAGGCGGCATGCAGCGGCTACAGTTCGCGGAGGAGCAGCGCGGCGAGCGTTTCCTTCCGTTTGCGGAAGGGCCGTTCCCGACGCCGAGCGGGAAGATTGAGCTGCTTTCGGAGAGACTGGCCGATCCGCTGCCGGTGTTTCGTCCTGCAGTGGAGTCGCGACATACGGCGAAGGAGTATCCGCTGGAGTTCCTGGGACGCAAGGCGGACAACTACATGAACTCGACCTTCGCCAACATTCCCACGCACCAGGCTCTGGCAGAGTCGGGGCGCGGGGTGCTGGAGATTCATGCCGAGGACGCGCAGGCGCGCGGCATTGCCGACGGCGACGCGGTGGAGGTCTTCAACGACCGTGGGAGCATTCCGCTGCGCGCGCATGTGAACGGCAGCGTGCAGCCGGGCGTGGTCGCCGCGCAGCTGGGCTGGAACAAGCTCTCCGACCGGGGACACAACGTGAACCTGCTGACCTCGCAGCGGGAGAGCGATCTGGCGGGCGGCCCGGTGTTCTATTCAGTGCTGGTCGAGGTGCGAAAATCCACGTCGGCCCCTCACGAAAGCCCCGCTCGCTCCGTCTGATGAACGCGAGCCTCCGGGCCGTTGATCCACAGGCCCAGGGCTGCGAACGCGGGCATGGTCAGATAAACTGAAAACCGAACTTCCCGAGCAGCCAGGAGAGCCCCACGCACTCTGTCGTTGCGGCGCGCGGGTAAAAACGCAGAGGTACGCTGCTGCGATCTCAGCGACGTGCCTGAGGACCGGGGTAACGCGCGTCATCGCGCTGATATAATCGGCTTTTCCCAAAATTCCCGGGTGGCCCATCGCGCAGTCTTCGATGGGGTGGTAAAGATTGGCTGATTTCGAGCAGTGAGGGTGTGCGTATTTCTTCCGTGAACTCCTGGAGCGCAGGCTCCCCGCACGTACCATGCAGGATTTTGCGCCGTCTTTTCGGGCGCTCCATGGTGTTGGTTCTCTTAGCGGCACCCGTGCTGCCGGCACCTTCGCTGCTGGCGCAGCAGACGGGCTCATCCGCTGCTCCCGCTGCTCCCGCCGCAGGACAACAGAACGTCGTCGGCATTCGCGTCATCGGCAGCCGCCGCATTCCCCAGGACACCATCAAGGCCCGGATGTTCTCGAAGATCGGCGAGCCGTACGATCCGCTGACCGTCGAGCGCGACTTCAATTCGCTGTGGAACACGGGCTACTTCGAAGATGTGCGCATTGAGAAGGAAGACACGGCCCAGGGCGTGGTTCTGGACGTGTACGTGCGCGAGAAGCCGACGATCCGCGAAATCAAATACAACGGCCTGAACTCCTTCACCGTCTCCGACGCGATGGACCGCTTCAAGAAGGAGAAGGTCGGGCTCACCGAAGAGAGCCAGTATGACCCGGCGCGCATCGCGCACGCGGTAACGGTTCTGAAGGAGATGGAGGCCGAGCACGGCCACCAGTTCGCTACGGTGAGAACCGAAGTGAAGGACATTCCACCGGCCTCGGTGCAGCTGATCTTCAACGTGAAGGAAGGGCCGACGGTGAAGGTGGGCAAGATCACCTTCAGCGGCAACCATCATGTCAGCTCGCGGGTGCTGCGTGAATCGATGCGCAACCTGCGGCCGATCGGCATCCCGCACTCGATCATCCTGGAGAACCTGTTCGCGCGCACCTTCGACGCCAGCAAGCTCGAAGAAGATTCGGAGCGCGTGCGCCTGGCGTACCAGGACCGCGGCTATCTGCGCGGCGGACCGGTAGGCGATCCGCAGACGCACCTGCGGAATCAGTCCGGCCTCTCGCTCTTCACCTTCCGGCCGAAGAAGGGCAAGCGCATCGATATCCACATGAATATCGATGAGGGCGAGCGCTACCGCCTGGCGGCCATCACGTTCTCGGGCGATAAGGGCGATGTGAACGAGAAGGCGCTGCGGGCGATGTTCCCGATCAAGGACGGACAGGTCTTCAATGCGACCGTCTTCCGCAAAGCGCTGGATAACCTGCGCAAGGCTTACAGCCAGAACGGCTACATCAACTTCGTCGCCATCCCCACGCCGAGCTTCGACGATGCGAAGCATACGGTGACGTGGGATCTGGATCTGGACCGCGGCAAGCAGTTCACCGTCTCGAGGATCGAGTTCCAGGGCAACACGGTGACGCGCGACTTCGTCATCCGCCGCGAACTGCTGCTGCAGGAAGGCCAGGTCTACAACAGCCATCTGTGGGAACTCAGCCTGCTGCGCCTGAATCAGCTGCAGTACTTCAACGAGCTGAAGATGGATCAGGACTCGACGATCCAGCAAAACACGGACTCGGGGACGGTGGACCTGCTGCTGAAGGTGCAGGAGAAGGGCAAGAACGCGATTGGCCTGAACGGCGGCGTCAGCGGATTGTCGGGCGCGTTCCTCGGGCTGAACTACGAGACGAACAACTTCCTGGGCCTGGGCGAAACGCTCAGCGTGCAGGCGAATGCCGGCAGCCTTTCACGCCAGTTGCTGTTCGCCTTCAACGAGCCCTACGTGCGCAACAAGCCGCTGAACCTGGGCTTCCAGGTCTTCGACAGCAAGAACGACTACAACACGTCGAAGAGCTACTCGCTGTCGGGCAACTCCAATGAGAACGCAGCGACCAGTTCGCTGTTGCAGAACTACAACCAGTCTCGTGTGGGCTTCAATTTCTCGGTTGGCTACCCGCTGCGGCATTTCAATCTGTTTGGGTTCACGCGGGTGGGCGCAACGTATGCCTGGGATCGCTCGTCGGTGCGCGCCTTCAGCGCAGCTTCCAGCAACCTGTTCCAGACGCTGGCGTTCCGCAGCGGCATTCAGGGGCAGAACGCTCTGGAAGGCATCCTGACCAGCGCCCTGCAGCTCAGCTACGAGTCGAGCAACGTCGACAGCAACTTCCTGCCGCATACCGGGCAGTCGCTGGCCGCCAACTTCAAGCTGGCCGGGCTATGGGGCAGCGTACGGTACATCCAGCCGGTGCTCGAGTACAAGAAGTTCGTGCCGATGCGGAACTGGCACTTTGACAAGGCCGGACGCGACACCCTCGGCGTGCGCTTCCAGGGCGTGTATATCCGCGGCTTCGGCGGAGACGTAGCGCCTCCGTTCGACCGTCCGCTGGCCGGCGGCGAAGCAGATATTCGCGGCTTCGACGTACGTACGATTTCGCCGTATGGATTTGTGCCGACGCGGGTGATGTTCAACCTGCTGAATCCGGATGGCAGCACGGTGCCGCGCGATCCGACCAATCCGTCGCTGGGCGCGGTGCAGGTGCCGCTGCCGGTCTACGGCATCGCGACGATCGGCGGCGACACGAACTTTACCGGCAACCTGCAGTACACGATTCCGATCTATGCGCGGACCGTCGCGTTCAAACTGTTCGACGACTTCGGCATGGATATGGCGCTCGACAGCAACCAGCTGCGCCAGAGCCCCATCGGCATCGATCTGCTGAACTCGCCGTTGTACGGCTGCCCGAATTACGTGAACGGCACCTGCCAGGGCGGGCAGCAGATCCAGTTCAACACCGTGATTCAGCCGATCCGCGGAACGAATTATGTGCCGCGCGACTCGGTCGGCGGCGAGATCGACGTCATGATGCCGATCATCAACGCGCCGTTCCGGCTGTACTACGCAGTGAACCCGCTGAAGCTGTTCCACACCTTCTCGCGGCAGAACCTGATCACCCGCAGCATGTTCCCGGCGGGCGGAGCGGGCGACTTCTCCTACGCCGAAGCGGTGCAGCTCTACAACGGCCTGTACGTGCTGCGCGAGCCGAGTTCGACGTTCCGGCTGACGGTGGGGACGAGTTGGTAGGAAAGCAGTCGGTAGTCGGTAGCCAGTAGCTGGTGGCAAAGTGCGGAACGCGGAAGCATTGTGACGAAAGTGTTGCGAGTCCAAACGCCGTGATTGCCCGGTTGAGGTGAGTCGAGTCCCGCCATTATCAAGTCACAATGGAAACTCGATGCTTCCGCGACATGCAGGTCTGGCAGCTTGGCGAGCACGCTGCGCTTTGCGGAATCGCAGGCCGCGGAATCGATTCTCAGCGAAGCGGCACAGATCTCGGCCATGATCCAGTCGCTGCTCGCTGCCCTCAACTCCAACGCATGATTCAACTCGACTACCCGGATGGCCATTACTGCCCGCTGTGGCTACCGACTACCGACTACGGACTTCCGGCTGCTTTCGATTGACTGGCCCCCTCCAGAACCCTATAATTTGCCCAAGTTCCTGAGAATCTCTCTTTGTCTGCGTTCTTGCGTTACGGGCTCAAAAATGATGCCTCGGAGCCTGCTCCGGCGATCTTCAGCGAGCAGGAAATTCAAAATGCGGACCAGCTATCCAGGAAACCGAAGGAGTTTGTGAATTCCATGAAGCGTATGTTGTCGATTGTTTGCGTGCTGGCGACCGGGATCGGCGGAGCCGCCGCAGCCCAGGCCGCAGCACCCAGTGATACCACCACTGCCGCAGCCGCCGCAGGACCCACCAAAATTGCCGTGATTAACTTCAACGGCGCCGTGCAGCAGACCAACGAGTTCCAGCGGGATATCGCCGACCTGCAGAAGAAATACCAGCCGCGCATCGACGAGCTGCAGAAGCTGAACTCGGCGATCGAGGCCGAGAAGAAGGAACTGCAGGACGGGGGCGCCAAGCTGAGCGACACCGACCGCCAGGCGAAGATGCAGGACATCGATTCGAAGACCAAGGACCTGCAGCGCAAGGGCGAAGACCTGCGCAATGACGAGCAGGAAGCCGGACAGCAGACCTTCCAGCAGGTCGGCCAGAAGGTCTTCGACGTGATGACCGACTACGCCAAGGGGCACGGCTACACGCTGGTGCTCGACGCCGGCCAGCAGAACTCGGGCGTGGCATGGGCCGCGGAGAACGTGAACATCACGAAGGAAGTCCTCGAGGCCTACAACGCCAAGGCAGGCATTCCTGCCCCGACCACGGTTCCGGCCGCTCCAATGCCGAAACCGGGAGCCGCCACCGCTCCGCACACCAGCGGCAGCACTGCGGCGCATAAGCCAGCGGTCCAGCACTAAAAAGCACCGTTACTCAGGTCAGCAAACGGCCCTCTCCGTGCGGGAGGGCCGTTTGCCTGTGATCTGCATCACAGCGCCAAAGTGCCCTGTGGAAAATTTTGTGGAAGATGCGAACCTCCGTCAGTGTTAATCAGGAGGTAATCGCGCATTAACTGGATTGCAACATTGCCGGGCAGCTGCAAGCCTCTGATCTGTTTCACTTTAGGACAGAGGCAGGGGGCCGGGCCTGAAACGGACCTGCAAAACTGGCTACGCAGGCAACCACAGAGAATTTCCACAAAACCAGTTGAAATCCTCGTAAATAGCACTTTAGCGGCGCTAGCGGATAATCCCTCGCTCGGCCTTCTCGATGAAGCCGATGAGGTAGTCCACATCCTCCGAGCCCAGCTTCTCCGCCCGGAGCGTTTCGACGGCCTGGGAGATGTTCATTTTCGACGCCAGCAGCACCCGGTAGGCGTGGTGGATGGCGCGGAGGCGCTGGCGGTCGAATCCGCGGCGCTCAAGGCCCACTTTGTTGATGCTGTAGGCGTGGACCTCGCGTTTGGCTGAGGTCAGGGAGAAGGGCAGCACGTCCTGGGTGATGGTGGT
>DASSKX010000386.1:0-3020 GCA_035689925.1 Acidobacteriaceae bacterium | reverse complement strand
CTGGACGAGCGACGGGCGCATTGTTGCGGCGGGACTTCCGCTGAAGGGGCAGATCTGGCACTTCAGCAGGGTTGCGCAGGGGCGGTGAATGGGCGGTGCCGGGATTTCGGGTTCAGCTGTCCCGCGACACCGCCCATCACTTTGGATTAAAGCCTTAAGCCCCGAATTGGCTCGATGTCCACGCAGCTGATCGGTCCGTCGTCGGTTCTGCAGCAGAAATACGTGCGGCCAAAGATGGTGAATTCAATGCAGGTGGTCTGCGCGCGGATACGCTCGGCCGGGCTGGCGAGAAAATCTTTCACCGGAATGGGCTTCCACTTGCCGGCTCTGCCGCGTCCGGCGCGCTTCAGGGCAGCCTCAACGAAGGCAGCCGCTTCGGACGGCGGAGCGGTTGGCTGCGAACACGGAGCCATGTCGAGTGCTACGACGGTGCCGCGTTCGATCACGGCGTAGACGTGACGCTCGCAACACGGCGTCCGGAACAAGCCAACATCGATTCGGGCTTTGGGAGCGCGGCTGAGGCTTTCGGCATCGAGATACTGCAGGGACGGCACAGGCTCGAACTCGGGGGCGCGGACCGTTACCTCAGCGGTGTAACGGAGCTTGAACGATGGGGCAGCAGCGCGATTCGATTTGGCCATCTGGCCCTCCGCGCGAATAATAGCAGAGCACAGATGGAAAGAAGCTTCTCCAATCACTCGCCCATCATCCGCAAACGTGACAGAGTTGTACGAATTGCTCGAACGTGGCGAGGAACAAGGAATCTGGGTATTTGAAGAGGGCTGTTACGCAGGAGGCCAGTAGAGTTCACCTGGAAGGATTCTGGCCGAGTGTGTCGGCGACTCGTGCCTTTCGTTCTCCCTCCGGTCTTCATCACCAGGAGTACGTTTCCATGCGCTGCACGTCGTTCGGTCCGTAATAGCTTCTGAGACGGTGCGCAGGGGCGGGAAAGATACCGCGGGTGGGAGGTGGGGACCCACCTTGGTGTGGCGGATTCCCTGTCCGTGTCATTGAGAATGGTGCGAATGCGCGTCAGGATTCCGTCATGCGAGTTAATCTCTGCACCCGACCTGCGGGCCATCCATCAGGGCACACGGGAACAACTCCGGTGATGCTGACGATCCGTCCGGCGTGCGGTATACCGGGCGACTACGAATACGCGACGGACAGCCAGACGCTGCTGCGGCTGCTTCGGCAGCAGACCGATCTGCCGGGCTATGTTCTTGACGTTTTCGAGCAGGAAGTGCGCACGCCGTTCAAGGCACAGCTGCGGGGCGTGGAACTGAGCGAAAGCGTTCTCACCGACATCGGCTACTTCGTCGACTAGCGGCGGCGCTCGCAGGGCGTCATTACTCAAGCTGCCGACTGGTTGGCTAATCCCACCTTTCCCTCCTTGATAGCCCAGACAGCGCAATGGATGAGTTAGCGCTCACTCGTCCAGAACGCGGCGCTGCTCAATCGGGCCGCTCGTTGAATCCGCGGCCGCTCAGGATCATGGGGACGCACTTGTCTGCGCGCGCGGATCGGGTTTTGGACTGCTTCGCGCTGGAGATGTGGAAGATGTACGACTTTCTGCGGCCGGGGGTGAGCGCGGCGAAGGCGGCGCGCAGGACGGCGTCGGCGTCGAGCCTGCTCTGCAACTCCTCGGGAATCGGGTACTCGGAGGGCTTCCTGAGCGCTACCTTTTTGCCGGACTCCTCGAGGGCGATGGCTTCGTAGAGGTAGTCGGTCAGCGTGGAGCGCAGGAGCGCGATTTCCCGGGTCGAGGTGAACTTGATCCAGCGCCCGGCCTGCGTGTGTTCTCCGATCTTTTGGAGGATGTGCTTCGGGTCGCTGAGGAGTGCGCCCTTGAAAAAGGAGAAGGCGCAGGAGTCCTTGAGCGGGATGACAATGGCCACGTTCTTATTCCGGAAGGTGAAGCACGGCTTGCCCCATTTCTGCGTTTCGGTCAGATAGCAGTCGGCGGCGATTTTACGGAGCTTGTCGGTTTCCTTTTGCCACTTCTCCGCGTAGGGAACTTTCATCGGATCAGCCTTTCTGCCCGTGCCTGGCAGTCGGGAACGCCGGCACGCTGAGATTGCGCCAGCCAAGTCCGATTTTGCCACGGCAGGCCTGGCGCGTCCGCGTGGAGAGAACGGAGCCAAATCGATGATGGAGGGGTTCCTGGCGAGGCGATCGGCTACCTCGAAATGGAGGCTGTGGGCAGTCCGTGGCAGGCGCGGGCTGGAGTGGATTTCATCGGGTCGAAATCGTCCAACTTCGATGGAGCCGTGGAGCATCCGTTTCTGTATCCCCTTGTCGGGGCCACGGGGTGCGACGATGACAAGGCGTCGCCACAAAGTCGTCAGGCTGAGCGCGACCTTGCGCGGCATGCATCGCAGGGCCAACTGCACGCTCGAACTGTGGAAGGAGACCTCCGCGACAGGAGCGGAGGTGCTGCGAGCCGCCATTACGCACGCTCCTGCTGATTTGCCGGACGGACTCTACACCATCATGCTGGGCGGAGAAACGCTGGTGGCTCAGAGGCAGCGAGGCGCATGGCTCTTCACCCTGCTCCCCCATGGAATCGTGCTGGGAGAATCGCCGCGAGCGGCGTGAAATGCTGGCGGGGTGCGGAGCCGTCGCGAGTACTCCGCACACAGCCAGACACAGAGGCGATGGATCTCAGCTTGTATGCGAGGCGGCGCGGCTCCGCAGATATTCAGCGGCGGGCCAGAGAACCACGCCCAAACAGGAATACGACAGCACGTTGAGGATTAGTGCGAGTATGTAGAGCGCGGCAGCGGCCCGCATCGGCGAGGACCATGGCACGTCGAGCGCAGAAAAGATCAGCGAACTGGGCCATAGGGTCAGGGACCACGCACCGAAGGGCCGGTCGAGGAGAAACGGGCGAATGAGGAGGGTGATCGGGATCAGCAGCCCCAAAGTGGCGAAGCCACTTACCCATTTCCAGAAGAATCTCTTCCACTCCATGGCGGCTATCATAGTAGCCCCACAATTCGTTCTCTACTGGCGTGCTG
>DASSKX010000385.1:0-7747 GCA_035689925.1 Acidobacteriaceae bacterium | reverse complement strand
CGGTAATCAGGAGTACCGCGTCGAGATCCGGGCGATATGGCGATCCCAGATTCGGCGCGTTGTAATAATTCCGTTATGGACGAGCCGATTCGGGTTGGGGTGATTGGCTTCGGGCTGGCGGGGCGCTACTTTCACGCAGCGGTGATTCAGGACACTGCGGGGCTGGAACTTGCCTGTATCGTGCAGCGCAGCGGGGATGAGGCTGCGCGCGCCTATCCGGGGGTTGCGGCGGCTCGATCCGTCGATGAGCTGCTGGCGGAAAAGAGTATCCGGCTGGTGATCATTGCCACGCCCAACGATTCCCATTACAAGCTGGCGAGCGAATGCCTGCGTGAGGGGCGGCATGTCGTAGTGGACAAACCATTTGCGCTGTCGATCGCAGAGGCCTCGGGCCTGATCCGAATGGCGCGGGAACGCAAGCTGCTGCTGAGCGTGTACCAGAACCGGCGCTGGGACGGAGACTTCCAGACGGTGCGTCAGATCAAGGCTAGTCGGGAACTGGGGCGCATCGTCTCGTTTGAGTCACACCTTGACCGGTTTCGACCCGCGCCGCGCCGCGATCGGTGGCGGGAGAGCGGCGGCGGCCTGGGTGGCGGGATTCTTTGGGACATCGGCCCGCACCTGATCGATCAGACGCTGGTCCTGTTCGGGACGCCGAAGTGGCTAACGGCCAGCGTCCGGATCGAGCGCGAGGGAGCGGTGGTGGATGATGCCTGGGACATCCTGCTGGAATACGAGAATCCTGGTGTGAGCACGGTTCTGCTGCGGTCGACCCTGACGGCCTGCATTCCAGGGCCGCGGTTCGCGCTGCACGGGACGCGAGGCAGCTTCATCAAGTGGGGGCTCGATCCGCAGGAGGATCAGCTGAAATCCGGCATGACTTATGAATCGCCGGGCATGGGCGAGGAGCCGAAGAGCGCCTGGGGCGAACTGCGGGTTTGCGAGGGCGGGACTCGTCGGATCCCAACGGTGCGCGGCGATTACCGCGCGTTCTACGCCAACGTGCGGGACGCATTGCTGGGTCGGTCGGAACTGGCGGTGAAGCCGGAACAGGCGTGGCGCACGATTCGGCTAATTGAATTGGCGCGCGAGAGCAGCCGTGACGGCCGGAGGGTACCTGTCGACCTCGAGGGGCAGCCGTGAAATCTGCTATTCGTTGCGCAATACCTGCATCGGATCCACCTGAGCGGCACGCCGCGCGGGCAGCAGGGCGGCCAGCACAGCCGCAGCCGTCAGCAGCGCGATGCTGGCGATGATCGCCGCCGGGTCCGCCGGGCTGGTCTGATACAGCAGGCTGTGCACCCAGCGGCTGGCGCCGAACGCCAGCGCGAGTCCGGCCAAAACGCCGCCGCACACAGGCAGCATCGCCTGGCGCACGACCAGATTCATTAGGCCAGATTTGTCGCATCCGAGCGCGATGCGAATACCGAACTCCTGTTGCCGCAGAGAGACGGAATACGCGAGCACGCCGTAGATGCCGAGCAGCGCGAGCAGGAGCGCAGCGCACCCGAAGCTGGAAAGCAGCAATGTCTGGAAGCGTTCGGGTGCGACCGAGACGGCAACCTGCTCATCCATCGAGGCGATCCTCGGGATCGCCACCTGCGGGTCGATATTCCAGATTGCGCGCTGGATCTCCGGCGTGAGGCCGGCCGTGGGTTGCGGGCTGCGGATGAGGAAGTTGACTCGCCACCACGGGTTCTCCCAATACGGCAGATAGATCATGTTCGCGGTGGTCTTGAGGTCGTTGATGCGCGCATCGGCGAGAATGCCGACGACGGTATATCGGGTCACGTTGCCCAGTGTGAAGATGCGCCCGATCGGATTTTCTCCGGGCCAGATGGCACGCGCCGCTTTTTCGGAGATCAGCGCATTGGTCGGATGATTCTTATCATCATCGGACAGGTCGCGCCCGGCGCGCAGAGGGATGCGCAGCGTGGATGCGTAGCCAGGGCTGATCCACCGGACATTTGCGGTAGGGGTTTCGTTCGGCGGCAGCGGATGATCGGGGCGCCCAATGGCATCGATCCACGTGTCTCCGGCCAAGGGCTGTTCGCTGGTACTGGCGACCGACTGCACTCCGGGTATCTGGTGGAGAGCGGCGATGGCGCGATCCTGGAAAGCGCCCCGGACCTTCTGGGAATCCTTAATGGAGTCGCCGTATTGCGGCGCGTAGAGGTAAACCTGCGCCAGGGTGACGTGGCTGGCGTCGAAATCGCGGTTCTGGTTCAGGAGCGTTGCGAAGCTGCGTACCAGCAATCCGGTGACGATGAGCAGTGCCAGCGTGCACGCGACCTCCGCGCCAACCAGCAGGTGGCGCGTGTGCTGCGTTTCACGGGACGACGAGACACGGGTGCTGCCCGCCTGCAGCGCCGTTTGGGGATCGATGCGCATCGAGCGCAGGGCGGGAAGCATTCCAAAGAACAGCGCGGTGAGAATCGAAAGCGCAGCTGCACCCAGCAGCACGGGCCAGCTTACCTGGACACTGCTGAGGCGGGGCATATAACTCGGCGCGGCAGCAATGAAGAGCCGAACACCCGCGAACGAGAGCAGGATGCCCAGGGCGCCTCCGATGGCCGCGAGCACGACGCTGTCTGCCAGCGCGGCCCAAATGAGCCCGTTGCGGTCCGCGCCGAGCGCCGCGCGGACAGCCAGTTCGCGGTCGCGGGCGACGGCGCGCGCCAGCTGCAGGTTTGCCAGGTTGACGCATCCGATGAGCAGGACCGCTCCCACAGCTGCCAGGAGCACCCAGAGCGCGGTGCTCACGCTGCCGGCGACTCCGGTGATGAGCGGCAGTGCGGCTACCTGGGGATTGGTCGTCAGGTGGTGTGCCTCATCGAACGCTGACTGAATCGTGCTCAGTTCGGCCTGCGCTCGTTCCAGAGGCACGCCCACGCGCATGCGCCCGATCGCTAGATAGTTGTAATCTCCATCATCCCGCTGCCAGGCACCATTCGGTACGAGAGGCTCAAATACCTCGTATGGCTTTGCGTCATTTTGCGACCCGGTCCCCGGGATTTCCGAAATGTGGGGAAAGCTGAAGCTGCGCGGGAGGATGCCGACCACGGTCGCGGGAATGCCGCCGTCTCGCAACGTTTTGCCTATGGCACCTGGATCACCGTGGAAGTAGCGCTGCCAGGCGCTCCACGTGATGATCACCTCGTGATCATGACCTTTGGCCGCTTCGGCGGGCAGAAACTCACGGCCGAGAACGGGATGCACACCAAGGACGGAGAAGAAATTCGGCTCGATGTCCATTCCGTTGACGATCTCCGGATGATCGGTGCCAGTGGACAGGCTATGACCGCTGTTCTGGAAGAGACTCATCCCGGAGAAAGTCTTCGCAGTGCTCTGCCAATTCAGGAAGTGCTTGGGATTGATTGGGCCGCCGTTCAGCATAACGCCCAGCGGCTCGTGTTCGCGCAATAACACGAGTCGGCTTGGGTCGGCGAAATCGAACGGCTTGAGCAGAACCGAATCGACGACGCTGAAGATGGAGGTCACGGCGCCAATGCCGAGTGCGAGGGTAAGGATGGCGGTCAGCGCAAAACCCGGCGTTTTGCGCAGGCTGCGGAAGCTGAAGCGGACGTCCTGGAGAAAACGGCGCATATCGCTCCTCGATGGAGCACATCATCTGACATGCCCCGGAACCGTGGCAAGTCCGCGGGATTTATGGAATGTACGCACCGGCGTGATGTTCATGGGCGGAACGCGTGCTGGCAACTGAACAGCGATCTTCGGCGGCGGACGCGCTCAAGGCTGAAAGACCAGGCGCGCGTCGTTGTTTGCATCCCAGAGCTGCTCGATATCGCGAAGGGCGACTGCTTTGGTGCGGAGTTCGAACGGGTTCTGCAGGGCGGATTCGAGGAGGGCCGCCATGGCCTGGAAGAGTTGCTCGATGGACGCGCTGCCGAAGCCGCTCCCCAGCATTTCGAGCCCTGAGCTGCGCAGGACGGACGCCTGTAAGGTGATGGCGCTTCCGGCGCTGTTGCCGATCTGAATGTAGCGAATGCGTGACGCGGCTCTTTCGAGGCCCTTCTGCGCGATCGCCGCGAGAACCGCTTCCGCGGGCTCTCCCCAGACATAGTCGAGGATCAGGTCAATATGCTGGCCGGAAATCTCGTCGCGGAAGGCGGTGACGAGCGCTTGCCGCTCCTGGGTGAGTGCAATGCTTGCATCCGCGCCGATCGACTTGAGTTGGTCCAGAGCATGGGTTTTGCGGCCGGCGACGACGATGCGTCCAGCGCCCAGTCGACGCGCGATCTGAACGGCCATGTGACCGGCGCTGCCGGTGGCCCCGAGGATAAGAACGTTTTCGCCGGCCTTCATTTGTGCACGCGCCACGAGCGCAGCCCAGGCCGACATGCCGGGATTCATCATGGCCGCGACGCTCACATCGTCCACGCCGTCCGGTATCGGGAGGCAGCGGTCCGGCGCTGCGATCGCCCGCTCGGCGAAGGTTCCAAAGGGGAAGCGGGCAGTGCCAAAGAAGACGCGCGTGCCGTCATCGCGGCGGCCCACCCCGTCTACGCCGGCGACGAAGGGAAATTTGCCTGTGCTGCCATAGTGTTTGCCGCCGGCAAGGGCCTTGACGATGGGGTGGAGACCGGCGGCCGTCACATGGATAAGTAGTTCATCGGCACCCGGAGTTGGCTCCTCGAAATCTGTGTAGCGTGGCGGTTCGGAATACGACTGGACGACGGCAGCTTTCATCGCGTGACCTCGGTTCGGATTCGGGTAGGTAGTCCGGGACAGGTGCAGGGTAAGCATATTCTGCACGCAGGCGGCCCAGGCTCGGCAAACCGGCCCGACTTTAGACGCAAGGTCGGTATCTTTTTCGGTGCAGCGCTCGCCGGGCCTGCTTTTGCTGGCGGCGGTCTGATATCCTCAACCGTTTATTCCGTTTCTGCAGTCCACCCTGACAGAGCGGCAGGAGGGCAGACATGGCAGAGCAGCGGGGACGAAAATACCACCAGGAACGGGTGGCGGAAACCCTGCGCGAAGAGATCGGAGCGATGATTGAGGGCGAGCTTTCCGACCCGCGCATCAGCTTTGCGTACGTCAGCCAGGTCGTGCTCAATCCCGGCGGCAAATCTGCGCTGATCTATGTGGCCGTGGACGGCGGCGCCCAGGAAGAAGCCGACACGCTGGAGGGTTTGATGGCGGCGCGCGGCTATATCCGGCACGAGCTGCTGGAGCGGATGGGGATGCGCTTCGTCCCGGATCTGACGTTCCACATTGACCGCTCCGAGAAAATGAAGGCCCGGATCGATGAATTGCTGGGCCGGAGGAAGCGCGCCGGGCTGAAGACTGCAGGCAAGGAGCAGAGCGGGTAACACCAAATCCATGGCGGCTGGGCAGAACATCCCGATGAAGCGAGGCGCTGTGGCCGGTCAGACCCGCCCTGTGTCGAACGACATCAGTGCCGTGCTGGATATCGTGCAGCGCGGCCGGAGATTCGCCGTCTGCTCGCATGCGCGTCCCGACGGCGATGCTGTAGGTGCGATGCTCGCCTGCGGCATGATTCTGAGCCAACTGGGGAAGCAGGCAGAAATGGTCTCGGCCGACCCGGTTCCGCTGATCTACCGCGGGCTTCCGTGCGCGAATACGATTCGCCAAACTGCCCGGCTCGAGGGCGATTACGACGCGGTGATCCTGCTGGAGTGCGATGGTATTGAGCGGTCGCGGCTCGCGGGCCTGGAGGGGCGGATGCTGGTGAACATCGATCACCACGTCAGTGGGCGAGCGTTCGCCGATGTGAACTGGATTGATGTGGATGCCTGCGCTGTGGCGGAGATGATTTACCGGCTGGCGCGGGCTGCTTCTGTGACCGTCACGGCGGAGATGGCCACCTGCCTCTATGCGGGTGTCCTCACCGATACGGGGTCGTTCTGCTATGAGGGCACGGATGCGCATGCCTTTGAACTGGCGCGCGATCTGGTGTCGAGAGGGGCTGATCCCGCGCACATTGCCCGCGAGGTGTATTTCTCGAATCCGCTCTCGAAGATGCTGCTGCTGGGAGCGGCGCTGTCAACCCTCCGCCGCGATGGCCGCCTGGCCTGGATGTGGGTGACGCATTCGGATATGCAGCGGACCGGCGCGGCCGAGGAGGACTGTGAGGGAATTGTGAACTACGCCATCGCTGTGTGGGGCGTCGAAGCTGCTGTCCTGCTGCGTGAGCTGCCAGACCGGCGCGTACGCCTCTCGCTTCGCAGCAAAGGACAGGTGGACGTAGCGCGCATCGCTGCGAGCTTTGGCGGCGGTGGGCATCTGCATGCTGGCGGATGCACTCTCGACGGCCCTCTCCCGGTAGCGACGGAGAAGATTCTGGAGACGGTGCGCCGCGAGCTGATGGCCAATACGCGGGAGCCGGAGGGCGAGGCGAAATGACGTTCTCTGAATCTGTTACGCTGACTCGGACGTGAAGGACAGCCCTGACAAGTCCCAGGAAAGCTCCGTCGCATCCGGAGAATCGAAGCGTCGCTGGCGTGGTCTGCTGCCGGCGAGATTCGCGCATCTGGAACAGAGGTTTCCGGCGGTGGAAGAGATCGCTGAAGCGGGAACCCTGTTCGTTCTGACGGCGTTCTTCCTCTTCTACGGTCTGGTTCCGATCTTTGGCGGCGATGGGCTCGGTCTCGTGGGCGCGGACGAGCCCCGTTATGCGCAGGTCGCCCGGGAGATGCTGGCGCGCAAGGATTACGTCACACCGGTACTGTGGGGTCATCCGTGGCTGGAAAAGCCGGCGCTTTACTACTGGCGGGCCATGTTCTCCTTTCGGGAGTTTGGTGTGCACGACTGGTCGGCGCGGCTGCCGTCAGCCAGCTTTGCGTTCATGCTGGTCGTGCTGATTTACCTTCACATCCGGCGGTTCCGCAACGGCGGACAGCTGGACGCGGCACTGATCACGGCTTCCTGCGCAGGGATTCTCAGCTTTGCCCGTGGCGCATCGACTGACATGCAGCTGGCGGCGCCCTTCTGCATCGGCATGCTGGGCTGGTATGCCTGGTATGAGACCGACAGCAAGTTCTGGCTCTTCGATATCTATTTTTTCGTCGGTGCTGCGACGCTGGCCAAAGGGCCGGTGGCGCCGTTTCTTGCGCTGGTTATCATCGGCGTCTTTGCGATCCTGCGCCGCGAGTGGTCTCTGTTCCGACGAAGCTTGTGGTGGCCGGGCATCGTACTGTATTTCGTGATGGTGCTGCCGTGGTATATCGCGGTCCAGCGGCGGAATCCCACCTTTCTGAAAATTTTCTTCCTGCAGCACAATCTCGAGCGCTTCGCTACGAACCGATTCGAACATTACCACCCGTTCTGGTATTACGTGCCGGTTGTGCTGCTCGGGATGACACCCTGGGCGGTCATCGCGATCACGGCATTCGCCGATGCGGTCAAGGAATCCGTCAATGAATGGAAGGTTCGCCGCGTCAAGATTCTGTATGTGGGACATGGCCGGGCGGGCGATGCTTTTCCGGAGTTTCTCGTGCTCTGGGCGGTGGTACCCATCATCTTCTTCTCGTTTTCCGAGTCCAAGCTGCCCGGCTACATTCTCCCGGCTATCCCGCCGCTGACGATCCTGGCGGGTGATTACCTGAATCGAATTCGGACACGCGGCCTGAAGACCTGGCTGCTGGTGCTGCACGCCGTGCTTACGGGCATTCTGACCATGTTTGTCCTGCTGATGCCGCTGCACCTCCGCGATCCGAAGGCGATCCCGCCTGCAATTGCTATTGTGGCCGCCAGTCTGGTGGGC
>DASSKX010000384.1:0-6358 GCA_035689925.1 Acidobacteriaceae bacterium | reverse complement strand
TGTGCCCGTGTGGGTCGGGCAAGAAGTACAAGAAGTGCCACGGCGCGACCGAGGGGTAAAGCAGGGAACAGGCAACAGGGAACAGCGAACAGCGAACAGAAACCGGAAGTCAGAAGGTGCGGCGATCTGCTGCACCTTTTGCTTTTGGAACGTCGGTGTTTTGGAAGTCTGTTAACGACGATGCGGGGAAATGCAGGTCCTTCGACTGCGCGCTTCGCGCTTCACTCAGGATGACAGCGGTCTGGTTCTAGCTTTGGCGTGCGCCAGACCGGCGGTTCTTGCCAATGATGCCGGCGATGATGATGAGGAATGCGAAGGCGCGCACGATGAAGACCCAGGGGCTGGCTTCGCTGGGGTTCTCGAAGAAGATACGCGCGGTGCGGTTCAGGCCTTCGATCAGGAAGGCCGCGGAAAAGGCGAGAAACAGCGTGTCGCGGGTATCGCGCCAGAAGCGGAGGAAGTACAGCGCAGCGAGCAGTGAGGTGACGGCGATGACGCCGAGGAGAAATCCTTCAACGATGGTGCCTTCGATCATCGTTCTCCCTCCCAGATAAGCCCATAGAGCAGGATGACCATGGCGACTGCCGCAGTGATCAGTCGCGCCAGATACAGATCGAACTGGGGAAAGAGCACCAGATCGAAGAAGACCAGCAGGTTGGAAAGGGCGAGGCCGAAGAAACAGATGGCGCTCCAGAGGAGCAGCCGCTTTTTGCCGACTGCGTACGCACGGGACAGCAGCACGCCACAGATCAGCGTGACGATAAATCCCAGGATGTAGACGGCGGAAGCCATGGCGTCTTTCTAGTCCTTTTTCGGTTCTTTTTCAGCAGGGTTCTGCCTTTTGAAGCGGAAGGCGCTCGCGAACTGGCGCACGGACGGCGAGGCCTTGGAGTGAATCAAACTGGAAATGCGGATGAGCTCACGGCGCCAGAGGCGGTCGACCGCCTCCATGAGCTCGGGATGTGGCCAGTTCTCGTCATAGGAGCACTGGCCGGCGTCGAAGGTGGCAAGGCCGCGCGACTGGAGGTCGCGCAGAATGTCGGTGGTTTGATCCGTGGAGATGTAAAGCTGATGGGCGAGGTCGGAGACAGTCCAGACACGCGGGCGGCGGTTCCAGAGAAGCAACAGAGCTTCCAGGTGCGGAACGCTGTCGATCTCTTCGAGAATGAACTGATCCACTTCCCGGCGCAGGCTGGTGTCTTCGTGCATGACCGCAGATCGACCCTTGGGGTAAAGCCGGAGCAACAACTTTTCGGCGAATTCCAGTCTAGGATGCGATGGTGCATCCCGTGGTGGTCTGAGAGCGGGGCACCAAATTATTCTTCTTCCGTGGTGGACGCGGTGAGCCACGCGAGGTAGTCTTCACCGCCGCGTTCCGGAGCGAGGACGATTACCTCGGGAACTTCGTACGAGTGGAGTTTGCGCAGCGCGGCTTCAAGTTCGGCAAGCCGTGGCTCGGTCGTTTTAATAAGCAGAAGGATCTCGTCGCTGCGTTCGATGGCGTCCTGCCAGCGGTAAATGGAGGTAACCCCGGGAATGAGATTCACGCAGGCCGCAAGCCCCAGATCGACGAGGGATTCGGCAATCGTCTCGGCCTCCTCGCGGGAGCCGGCGGTGGAGAGAACCAGACGCGCGTCCTGTGCGGATACAATCATCGGTGCCAACGGGATCATCATAAGTCGGAGCGACCGAAAAGAGGAACGAGCATGATGGCCGAAATCAAATTCGGAACTTCGGGATGGCGCGCCATTGTCGCGGAAGAATTCACACTGGGCAATATCCGGCGCGCGGTGACGGGCATTGCGCAGTACGTCGCGGCACAACCCGGTGCGAAGACGGTGCTGGTGGGACGGGATCCCCGTTTTCTCGGCGAGATGTTTGTGGCGGAGGCGGCGCGGGTGCTGGCCAGCCATGGTGTGACGCCGGTCGTGATCCCGGAACCGGCTCCGACACCGGCCATTGCCTACGCGGTGCGGCAGAAGAAGACGGGCGGGTCGATCAACTTTACGGCTTCGCATAATCCACCGGAGTACAACGGCATCAAGTACTCGACGCCGGACGGCGCGCCCGCGCTGCCGGAGGTGACCAGCCAGATTGAGGCCAACGTCCGCAAGCTGGGTGATGTTGCGGCACCTGCGGACTCGGGACAGAAGGTTGAGCAGGTCGATGTAAAGCCCGATTATCTGAAGCGACTGGGAGAGCTGGTGGATTTTCCGGCGATCAAACGGGCGGGACTGAAGGTGGTGTTCGATCCGTTCTGGGGAGCGGCGCGGGGGTACAGCTGCCACGTCCTGCGTGAGCATGGCGTCCAGACGGAAACGGTTCACGATTATCGCGACGTGCTCTTTGGCGGGCATGCGCCTGAGCCGGACGATCATCTGCTGGGCGAATGCAAGAAGAAGATGAAAGAGACTGGCGCATCCATTGGGATTGCGACGGACGGGGACGCGGACCGGTTCGGGATTGTGGACGCGGACGGGACATTTATCCAGCCAAACTACATCATTGCGCTGCTGTTCGATTATCTCGTCGAGACGCGCGGGTGGAAGAATGGCGTGGCGAAGTCGGTGGCGACGACGAACCTGATCAATGCCCTGGCAGAGCACTACAAGGTGCAATTGCATGAGACTCCGGTCGGGTTCAAGTACATCGGAGAGCTGATCAATAAGGATGAGATCGCGATTGGCGGGGAAGAGAGCGCTGGACTGACCATCCGTGGGCATGTTCCGGAGAAGGACGGCGTGATTGCCGGGCTGCTCTGTGCAGAGATGGTCGCCGTGCGCAAACAGAGCCTCGGCGACCAATTACGGAAGCTATTTGACCGGGTTGGTTCCTTTTACCCGCTGCGGGAGAATTTTCGCTTGACTCCTGAGGTAAAGGAAAAGTTCACTGAAAAGGTAAAGAAAGATCCGGCAGATCTCGGTGGACGCAAGGTTTCGCAGGTTGTGCGCACAGATGGGCTGAAGCTGATTCTGGCGGATGGGTCATGGGTTTGCTACCGGTTGAGCGGAACGGAGCCGGTGGTGCGCGTGTATTCCGAGGCGCGCAACGCCAGCGATAGTGGGCCGCTGAGCGAGGCGGCGAAAGCCTGGGTGCTGAACTGAGGCAGGGTACTGGAAGCAGGGGCGGAGTGGCGTCGAATCAGAAAAAAGAATTGAGCGCGGGGCAGCAGGTGATCCTGGCTGGAGCGGCGTTTGTTTACCGCATGCGGCGCCGGATTGCTACAGGCGGGGTTGTGCTGGGTGCTCTGTTCTTCGGGTATCATGCATTTTTTGGCGTGAACGGCGTCAATTCGTACCAGCAGAAGCGGACTGAGGGACGCGCAATCGAGAAGCGCATCGCCGATTTGCAGCAGCAGAACGGTAAATTGCAGCAAAAGGTGAACGAACTCAAGAGTGATCCGGATGCGATCGAACACGAAGCGCGGGAGCGGCTACACTATGCGCGTCCCGGCGAAGTGATCTGGAGCGAGGATCAGGGGCCTTCCCAGAGCCCGAAGAAGTAGGGCCGCGCGGGCCCACGTCGTGCGCTCGACTATGTCACAATTGGCAACACAGACCTGCCTGTTCATCGTTTCCTCTTTTCTCCCTGTGCTCTAATACCGGGCTAAACTGAAGCTGAGTATGGATAAATTTGTCATTCGAGGCGGGAATCCACTGATCGGCACGATTCGGGTGAGCGGCTCGAAGAACTCGGCGCTGCCGTGCATGGCGGCGGCGATTCTGACTGATGAAGAAGTCGTACTCGAAAACGTTCCGCAGGTGCGGGACATCGAGACGGAGCGGAAACTGCTGGTCTCCATGGGGGCCGAGGTTGAGCTCGGGTATGGGCGGGCGCAGCATCGGACCACGATCAGCTGCCGAACGCTGTCGGATCCGACGGCGAAGTACGAGATTGTGAAGACGATGCGTGCGTCGTCGCTGGTGCTGGGACCGCTGGTCGCACGGCTTGGTGTCGCGCGCGTGTCGATGCCAGGCGGGTGCGCGATCGGGGCACGACCCATTGATCTGCATATCAAGGGCCTTGAGATGATGGGCGCGCAGATCAGCTACGAGCACGGCTACATCGAGGCGCGTGCTGAGCGGCTGAAGGGCGCGCATATTCTCTTCGACAAGATTACGGTGACCGGCACCGAGGACCTGCTGATGGCCGCGACACTGGCCGACGGCGAGACGGTCATGGAGAACTGCGCGCGCGAACCGGAGGTGACGGACCTGGCTGCGCTGCTGATCGCGATGGGCGCGCAGATTCATGGCGCAGGCACGTCAACGATTCGCGTGCACGGAGTACAGAAACTGCATGGGGCACGACATCGGATTAATCCGGACCGGATCGAGGCCGGGACGTTTCTCATCGCGGGCGCGATTACCGGGGGCGATCTATGCGTTGCGCACTGCAACCCGGCGCATGTGGGCGCGGTAATCGGGAAGTTGCAGGAGTGCGGCGTGCGGATCGACATTCTGAATCGCGAGACGATTCGGGTCCGCGGGGATGGAACGCTGAAGGCGGCGGATATTTCGACAGAGGAGTATCCGGGATTCCCAACCGACATGCAGGCACAGTACATGGCGCTGATGACGCAGGCCGAGGGCGCTTCGCTGGTGAAGGAGAATATCTTCGAGAACCGGTTCATGCATGTGCAGGAACTGGTGCGGATGGGTGCGAATATTCGCGTGGATGGGCGAACGGCGACGGTGCGCGGGAAGAGCCCGCTGTCAGCCGCAGCGGTGATGTGCTCGGATCTGCGCGCCTCGGCATCGCTTGTGCTGGCAGCGCTGGTCGCGGATGGGGAGTCAATCCTGGATCGCGTCTACAACATCGACCGCGGTTACGAGCACATCGAGGAGAAGCTGCGCGGCGTGGGGGCGCAGATTCGGCGGCTGGGGAACATCTTCGCGGAGAAGCGGGAACTGGTGGCCAGTAGCTAGTTCCCGGCTGTCAGTTGTTCGCTCTGTGGGATCGTGGCGATGGCGAACATTCGAATTCTGTTCATCGCGGGCTTTGGCCCGATCGTTCCGGATCCCGCAGAGAGCCGGAAGCTTTACGGCGACGCGCTCGGCATTTCCTTCAGGGAAGAAGCCGGCGAGTATCTCCACACAGAAATGTTGGAAGGCGCGAAGACGTTTGCTCTGTGGCCGCTCTCTCAGGCGGCTCAGTCCTGCTTTGGCCGGGATTCCTGGCCTGAAGATGTTCCTGTGCCGCAGGCGTGGCTTGAGTTTGATGTGGAGAATGTCGAAGAGACAACGGCGGAGCTGGAACGGCGCGGGTATCGGATGATCGTGCGAAACAAGACAGAGCCGTGGGGGCAGACGGTGAGCCGAATGCTTTCGCCGGAAGGGTTGTTGATCGGGATTTCGTTTACTCCGTTCTTCCGCGAGAAGTAGCGGGTCCGTGCTGGTGAGCCCAGATCGTCTACAACGTTGCTGAGGAGAGAAGCAGTCCCGTCGCTTTGCGAGCGTCTGGGCTCAGCCCCAATGCATCCAACGGCCCAGAGGAGAGACACTCCATGGATCATGGTGAGGACCGCGCGCTGCGCAAGCAGCTGGTGGAATTCCTGCGTGGCGACAGCGCTCACGCCGCACTAAAGACGGTGCTCGACGGCTTCCCACCGGACAAGCGTGGTGTAAAGCCGAACGGTGTCGCGCATACGGCCTGGCAGCTACTGGAGCATATCCGCATTGCGCTGCATGACCTGTACGACTTCTCGACAAATCCGAAATACGTGCAGCCGGACTGGCCCGCGGATTATTGGCCGAAGGAAGAAGCGCCGCCGAGCGATGGGGCATGGGATGAATCTGTGCGTGCCGTGAAGAAGGAACTGGCCGACTTCGAGCAGCTCATCGGCGAGCCGCAGACCAATCTGTACGCGACGATTCCGTGGGGCCAGGGGCAAACGATGCTCCGTGAGGTGCTGCTGGCAGGGCAACACACGAGCTATCACCTGGGACAACTCGTCTCGCTGCGCCGAGAGCTCGGAGCGTGGGAGGGGTAGCCGGCGCAGTGCATTATCTCGATTCTCGCCCCGGACTGCGCACAGAGCACAGAGTGGTTCTCCGGATCGGGGTCAGAAGGCCCGCTACAGCGACGAGAATTCCTTCTTTGCGGCGACAAGCATGGGAATGTCAGCGTCGGCGCCTTTCCAGGTGGTAAAGAACGCCTGGTACGCGCTTTTCGCACTGGCTTTGTCGCCTGCCATCGCATAGGCGCGGGCGAGTCCGAGCTGCGCTTCGGCATAGAAGGGTGCAAAGCCTACCGAGGTGAGGACGCCCGTGGGAGACTGCGTCGCTGCGCTGAAAGCCTTGATGGCACCGTTCGCGTCGTGGAGCTGGAGATACGCGAGCCCCTGCACGTATGAGGC
>DASSKX010000383.1:0-2197 GCA_035689925.1 Acidobacteriaceae bacterium | reverse complement strand
ATTTTCTGGGGCTGCACGCGGTATCCGAAGTGCGACTTCACATCCAACCTGAAGCCGGTCGCGCAGAAATGTCCTCAGTGCGGCTCGCCGTACGTGGTGGAGCGCGTGATGGATGGCGGCTTGTATCTGGTCTGCCCGAATAACAAGGAGATGATGCCGAAGCGCCGTCCGCGGAAAGGACAGAAAGCCGAAGAACCGCAGCAGACCATCGACTGCCATTTCTCCGAGCGCATCGGCGACGCTCCCGCGCCGGCGCAGCCTGCCGCTCCATCCGCCGCGACCCATGGCCCGGTGCTCGAAGAGGAGCAGCCGGTCGGCTAAAGCAGCGGATCAGTTCGCGCCAGCGGGCTCACACATAATCGAAAAGAGTCATAAAGCCGTAGTCCATGTGCAGCTGCTGGTGACAGTGGAAGAGCGTCAGACCGGGGTTGTCCGCGAGGAAATCGATCTCGGCTTCCTGGTAGCCGCCCAGCATCATCACGTCCTTCATCACTCCGGCCATGGGCTTGCCGGCGTAGCCGGCGATCTCAAATATGTGACGGTGCAGGTGCACCGGGTGAATGTCATCACTTTCGTTCCTCATGCGGATGCGATAGCGCTGGCCCTGCTTCAGGTGGAACGACGCAGGCATCGCTCTCTGCATGTCGGGATAAGCTGCACCATTGATCGTCCAGCGATTGAATCCTGCGTCCGCCGCGTTCTCCTTGCGAAAAGTCATTTCGAAGGTCGCGTCAGGCTTCTGCGGCGTCGCCTCAGGCCGCGCAAAGCGCGCGTAACTCCAGCGCGCCGCGGTTGGAGCGACCCACTGCGGGTGACCGTTGTGTCCCGCGTATTCGACGACGATTCCCATTCCGTGATGGCGGTCGTCGTCGCTCAGATCACCGAGTATCCACACGCCGGGATGATTCATCGTCACGATTGCGGAGACGCGCTCGGCGGTGCCAATCCAGAGTGCCGCAACGTGAGCAGGATTTGGGACCGGGTTGCCATCCAGCGCCACGACCTCGAATGTGTGTCCGGGGAGCGCAAGGCTGCGGATTTCCGTGGCGCTGCCATTGAGGACGTGGAGCAGAATCCGTTCGCCCTGCTTCACCCGGATGGGTTCTCCATGGCCCAGCATCTTGCCGTTGATGGTGAATGAGTCGTAGCCCACCTCGTAGCCATGTTGCATGCCCCTGGCCAGCGACGCCTTCATCGCCGCCTCACCGCGTTCCTTCAGTTCCGGTACCTCACCGGCCGGGGAGAGAAAATCCTGAGCCATGTCGCCGCCGCGGCTGAAGCTGGGCTGGAATTCCTTCAGGACCAGAAACACTTCGCGGTCGTAGTTGCCGGGATTGTGGGCGGGCTCGATATACACGGGACCAACCTGGCCTCCGTATTGACCGGCGCTGAGATCGGCTCCGGCCCGCACGTGCGTGTGATAGAAGCGAAACCCTGACGGACGCGGCGTCAGCATGATGCGTCGCATGCCATGTGCAGGGATATAAGGGGTTCCTTCCTCAGCGGCACCATCGACATTGTCGGGAACGATCTGCCCGTGCCAGTGCAACTGCTCCGGCGTGTCGGTGTCGTTATGGACGTCCACGATCACCTGGCGACCTTCGCGCAGGCGCAGCAGCGGTCCAGGAAACTGGCCGTTGTACGTCGTGACGGAGATGATTCGCCTGGGAGCCACTTCGATCGGAACGGTAGCGATCCGCAGAGTGTAATCGGGCTTGCCTTCAGACGGTGCGTCATTAGTCTGCCCTTCGGCAGACTGCAGCTCAGAAAAGCCCGCCGAAGGCAGGAGGCTTATGCCGGCTGCTGTTCCGATGCTTTTCAGGAATGTTCGTCGGGAGGGCTTCGTGTCGCGCATAGCGGGGGCTCCAGAATAACCCTGCCAGGTACCGGCAAACAAAGCCCCTGGCGGGGAGTGGTTCGCCGCCATTTCTTTTCAGGAAAACCCCGGCACGATCAGGCGCCCAGCACGTCACGCCATCTGCACTTTGGCGTCACCGCAGCGCCGGGTTTTTCGCCGCCGCAATGAGGTTCACGAGCAAGCGGTACGCTCCGGGCACGGCCTCGGGAAGTTGCCGATAGACGGCGTAGGCCATGTACATCCAGTTGCCCTTGCCATAACGCGCGTACAGCAGCCCGCCCTGCTGCGGGTCCTGGCCGGGATCCTGCGTCACGGTCAGCGGCTTGTACTGGGATGACC
>DASSKX010000382.1:0-2584 GCA_035689925.1 Acidobacteriaceae bacterium | reverse complement strand
CGGTATCCACGATGTAAAGGAGCTTCTCGTCAGGAGAGAAGCACAGCCCATTGGGCTTCACCAGATCCCCAACAACAACGGTGGCGGCGCGCGTCTTCGGGTCAAACCGGTAAACGTTGGCCGGGAGTTCGAAGGCAGCTTTGTGCCCTTCGTAATTCGACATGATGCCGTACCCGGGATCGCTGAACCAGATACCGCCGTCGGAGTGAACGACAACGTCATTCGGAGCATTGAGCTTCTTGCCCTGGAAGCTGTCCATCAGCACGGAGACAGAGCCGTCATGCTCGGTTCGAGTCACGCGGCGGGTGTCATGTTCACAGGTGATCAGCCGTCCCTGACGGTCTCGGCAATTTCCGTTGCTGTAGTTCGACGGGCTGCGAAATACCGTGACCTCTCCGGTTTCCTCAAGCCATCGCAGCATTCGGTTGTTGGGGATGTCGCTGAAGAGGAGATAGCGTCCGTCCCCAACCCATACGGGACCCTCTGCCCAGCGTGCCCCCGTGAACAATCGCTCGACCGCTGCGCTTTTGACCTGATATTTCGCAAAACGAGGATCAACGACCTCCACCGCCGGATCGGGATAGGGAGTAGGACGTTTGGTTTCCTGTGCACTGGCAAAAACAACGGGTTTCAAAGCAGCGGCTATAGTCGCGCCTGCCGCCATGCTGACGAACGTGCGTCTCTGCATCGCTGGTCTCTTTCGCAGAAGAATCCGCTGCGGGCCACCTTACCACGGCCCCCGTTCTCATGCCCTCCTCACCGGTTCTGAGAAGACGCCAACTGCATGGCTGCGCAGGAACCAACCTACATTGTGACCAGGCCGGAGATGGTGCTTGCGCTGTGATGGTGCTTCTGGGCCAGCACCACCCATTGCCCATTCGTATCGCGCTTCCCGACCACCGTCACCGATTCCATCTCGCCATAGCCATCGTCCCGATACTTCGCCATCAATGGACCCATGCCTGCGATCCGCGCCTTCATGCGGGCATCGGACTGACGGAACTGGTCTCGTGTCTTTGCATCCTGAATCCCCATGTGGCCGCTCTGGTCCGGCTGAATGTGAGCCACGATCGTGCCGCCGGCATCCCGGCCCACGCCAAAGATGCACGCTGTCAGTTGCGAAGTCACCATCAGGGTTAACGGCGAGGTCGCCGCGTCGGGAAGACGGTTGGCCTGCATCGTTCCAACCTGCTGCATCGGGATGTACCAGGCACGAAATTCGTCCGCCGCCAGCGCCCGCGGATTATTCTGCTCGCGCACGGTCATCCGCCAGCCCCCTCCCGTCCCGCTGCGCGCTTCCAGTTTGCAGATCGTGTCACCCGCGACGTGGCTGCCGCCGCCGCCCGCGATAACGAGGTACTCCGTCTTGATAAACGTCGCCGGATCGCTCTGGAGGAGACTGATCGCCTGGCCGAGATCCATAAGGAAGCTCCCTTCCGCAGTGGTCTTCACAGTTTGAATTCTCTGACCGTGAGACCCTGACGCGGAAAATGATTATAGGAGCTTCCGCAGAGCGACGCTGATTGCGCATCCACAGCGCGGAAGCCGGCAGCATGCCCGCGCACCGCGTGCCAATGCCTCCGCAAGCGCTGCCGTTTCATGCTGTTGCGGAACATCCGAAGGCCGCCTCCGCGATGTCCCTGTCAATCAGGCGCTTGCCTGACACCCACGCCACGATGGACACGCGCTCCCTCTCCGGATTTCCGCAAAGCGAATGAGAGAATATCCTCGTGCCTCGCCTGTCGACTGGAGTTCTCGGCTTCCCTGAGTTCCGCGGATTCACCCGCGCCCTCATCCTCTGGAACCTCATCGCCTACTTCGTCCTGCTGATCGTCGGCGCCTTTGCCCGCGGTCTGTATGACTTCATCATGCTGCACTTCGCGCTGGTTCCGCCGCTGGTGCTTCACTACGGCTGGATCTGGCAAATCGGCACCTACTGGATCATTCACGCCGGCATCCTCAATACCGCCTTCGAACTGCTCTCCATCTGGTTCCTCGCCGCCTTCCTCGAAACCACCCACGGCTCGCGCTGGGTCGCCGAAGTCTTCTTCGTCTCCGTCCTCGGAGCCGCACTCTCCGCGCTGCTCATCGCCCTCGCCATCCCAGGCACGCAAGCCGCGCTCTACGGCTGCTACGGCGGCATCTTCGGCCTGCTGATCGTCTTCGGCATCCTCTACGCCGACATGGAATTCATGATGTTCCCGCTGCCCTTCATGATCAAAGCCAAGTACCTGGTAGCGGTCTACATGCTCATCGCGCTGGCGATGCTCTTCTCCGCCCAGCGCGCCTACGCCTTCTCGCAGCTCGGAGGCGCGCTCGCCGCCTGGCTCTACATCAAATTCGCCCCGCGCCGCGGATTCGCCACCGCCAGCAGCGAAGGCTGGTTCGGCATCCGCAACCGCTACTACCGCTGGAAACGCCGCCGCGCCGCAAAGAAGTTCGAAGTCTACATGCGCAAGCACCGCGACAACTGAACAAAGCCCGTAGCGAGTAGCCGGTACCAAATGAAGAAGGCAGCGGTTCCATCCGCTGCCCTTCGTTCCTGGCTACCGACTACCGGCTGCCGTTTTACCTGTGCCCCAGC
>DASSKX010000381.1:0-5113 GCA_035689925.1 Acidobacteriaceae bacterium | reverse complement strand
CGGCACCGTGACCGTGACGCGCATGCCCGTCGATCTCTTTCCCGAAATCAACATTCCCGTGGTGGTGGTGGCGACGTTCTACAACGGCATGCCTCCGGAGCAGATCGAGACGCACATCACCGATCCGTTTGAGCGCTTCTTCACATTGGGCAGCGGCATTGACCACATCGAGTCGCGGTCGCTGACCGGGGTCAGCGTGATCAAGGTGTACTTCCAGCCAGGAACGGATCCGAACGCCGCTGTCACCACCATTTCCAATCTGGCGATGGCGCAGCTGCGGCGCTTACCGCCCGGTACGCTGCCGCCCGTTGTTCTGCCTTTCGATGCGTCGAGCCTGCCGGTATGCTTCGTCACGCTGAAGGGCAAGGGGCTGAACGAAACGCAGCTGCACGACCTCGGCCAATACGCGGTGCGCCAGCAGTTGGCCAGCGTGCGAGGAGCCGCGGTGCCGCCACCCTTTGGCGGCAAGTATCGACAAGTTCAGATCTATGTGGATCCGCTGAAGCTGGAGGCGCATAACCTGAGTCCGATGGACGTGGTCAGCGCTGTCAACAGCGCGAACCAGATCCTGCCGTCGGGTGATGTCCGCATCGGACCGTATGACTACAACTTGTATGCCGATTCGCAGATGCCCACCATCGCGGATATCGGCAGGGTGCCGCTAAAGACGGTGGGCAATGGGCAACTGCTGGTTTCCGACGTCGCCCACGTCAAAGATGACTCCGCGATCCAGACCAACATGGTGCGCGTCGACGGCCAGCACTCGGTCTACCTGCCGATTCTGAAGCAGGGCGGTGGCAGCAACACCATTGCGGTGGTGAACGGAATCCGGGACGGTCTGAAGCACTTGCTCGATGTGCCGAAGTCGCTGAAGGCCTCCGTCATCTTCGACCAGTCGCAGTTCGTGAAGACAGCGATCTCCAACCTTGGCAGCGAGGGCGCGATCGGCATCGTCCTGACCGCCGTGATGATCCTGATCTTCCTCGGCAACGGACGCGCGACGATTGCGGTCATGCTCTCCATCCCGCTGTCGGCGCTCGCCGCCTTTATGGTGCTCGATGCCATGGGAGCGACGATCAACGCGATGGTGCTGGGCGGCCTGGCGCTGGCTTTTTCCCGCCTCATCGATAACTCGGTCGTGGTGCTGGAGAACATCTTCCGCCACCTGGAGATGGGCGAGCCCATCGAAGAGGCCGCCGATAAGGGTGGACGCGAGATGGCCCTGCCCGTTTTGGCGGCGACGTTCACCACCGCAATCGTGTTCTTCCCGGTGGTCTTCCTTTACGGCGTCAGCAAATTTCTGTTCACGGCCATGGCGCTTTCGGTGGTGCTGTCGCTTTTTGCGTCCTATGCGGTGGCCATGACTGTGGTTCCGCTGTTCTGCGCGAAATTTATTCGCAACGCGCATCACGAGGCGGGGCATCATCCTGGCGGCAATCCTTTTCTGCTGTTTGTCCGCTGGTTCAATCGGCGCTACGACCGGATGCTGATGCACTATGAGCGCTCGGTGCGGAAAAGCCTGCTGCGTCCAGTGGCTACAGTCGTCGGCATCACGGGGGCCTTCGTTGTGAGCCTGGCGATCTTCCCGCTGCTCGGGACATCGTTCTTCCCGCGCACGGATGCCGGCCAGTTTGTCATCAACGTGAAGACGCCCACCGGTTCGCGCCTCGAAGTCACCGACCGTTACATTGCGCGGGTGGAAGAGGATGTTCGGTCCGTCATTCCGGCCAAAGACCTGAAGATGATCGTCTCGAACATCGGCATCGTGCCGGGGTTCCAGTCGATTTACACCAGCAACTCCGACGAGAGCACCGCATTTGTAGACGTGAGCCTGAACAAGGGCCACAGCCGCAGCAGCTTTGAATACATGAATCTGGTACGCGCTAAGCTGCGCGAGGACCTGCCGGAGCTTTCGACGTACTTCCAGAGCGGCAGCCTGGTCGACGGCATTGTGAATCAGGGCTTGCCTGCTCCGATCGATGTGCAGGTCGAAGGCAGCGACATGCAGGAGTCCTTCGCCACAGCCGGCAAGCTCGCGGCACGGATTCGTGGGCTCCATGGAGTGAGCGATGTTCTGATTCCGCAGGACATGAACTATCCAGCCTTGCAGGTCAGCGTGAATCGCGACATGGCCGCGCGGCTTGGGCTGAACTCCAACGAGGTGATCCGCAACATCATCACCGGCCTGAACTCCAATGGCATGATCGCGCCCAGCTACTACGTCGATCCGAAGACAGGCAACAATTACCTGGAGACGGTGCAGTTTCCTGAATCGGCCATCACCAACCTGACCCAGCTGCGGCAGCTTCCACTGCGCGGCGAGAACGGAAAGGTGGTGACCGACCTGGGCGCCGTGGCCAACATCTCCAGAGCGAACACTCCGAGCGAAGTGGATCATGAGCAGATCCGGCGCGTGATTGACATTTACGTCTCGCCCTCGGGAGAAGACCTGGGCAGCCTCGCACAACGCGTCCAGCAGGTCGTCGCCAAAGCCAGCATTCCGGCCAACGAGCGCGTAACGCTGCGCGGGTCGGTCAATGCCATGCACAAGTCGTTCGTCAGCTTCGGCGTGGGCCTCGTCTTATCCGTGGTGCTCGTTTACCTGATCCTGATGGCGCAGTTCGCGTCGCTGAAGGATCCGCTCATCATCCTGCTGGCGGTTCCGCCGGGCATCATGGGCGTCATCCTGACGCTGTTCCTCACGCACACCACGCTCAATGTGATGTCGCTGATGGGCGTGATCATGATGACCGGCATCGTCGTCTCGAATTCCATCCTCATCGTGGACGTGACGCGCATTCTGCAAAGAGAGGGGATGCCCATCGACGAAGCGGTGACGACGGCATGCCGCATGAGGCTTCGTCCCATCCTGATGACTTCATTGGCGACGGTGCTCGGCATGTTGCCGATGGCGTTCACGCTGGAGGAGGGAAGCGAGTTCTATGCTCCGCTGGCTCGGGCGGTGATTGGCGGACTGATCGTTTCCGTTGTGCTGACTGTTTTTCTTGTTCCGGCCGCAACCCTGCTCGTGCATCGCAGGCACGCCAGGAAGACGGAAGGGGAATTTGCGTATGAGAAAGCTGATTGAGGTCCTGGGCGTCTGCTTTTTTGTGGCAACCGGGACCGCTGCAGGCGCGCAGCAATCTGCGGCGTCTGCGCCGCAACCTTCTGCGCCCCTGCCACAAGCTGCTGCGCCGGTGCCGCAGTCTCATGAGCCGGCGCAGCAAAATCAGACGAGCCTGACGCTGGCTGATGCGGAGCGGATCGCGGTCCAGAACAACCCCACGATCAGCGTGGCGCGCCTGGTCGCGCTGGCGCAGGGCCAGGTGGTGCGCGAAACACGCTCCAGCTGGATGCCCACCGTCACCGGTAACCTGACCGCCGTCGATGCGCACCAGAACACCCGCATCACAGCCGGCGTGCTGAACAATCCTTCCATTTACGATCGCGCCGCCGGCGGCTTAACGGTCAGTCAGCTCATCACCGACTTCGGCCGGACGCACAATCTCGTGCTCAGCGCGAAATCCAGGGCACAGGCACAGCTCGAAAACCAGCATGCGACCGAGCAGGACATCCGGCTGGCCGTGGATCAGGCGTTCTACCAGGCACTGACGGCGCAGTCGGTGATGAAGGTGGCGCAGCAGACCGTGAACGAGCGCCAGGCGACTGCCAATCAGGTCGGGGCGCTGGCCAAGTCGAAGCTGCGCTCGGACCTGGATTCGAGTTTCGCCCAGGTGCAGCTCTCGCAGGCTCAGCTGCTGCTGCTGGACGCACGCAACCAGGTGCAAACGGCGATGGCTGCTCTGAATGCGGTGCTCGGTTATGAAACGAATGCGCAATACACTCTCGTGGATCAAACGCCCGCGAATCCTGAGCCTCCGCCGCAGGATGCGGAGCCGCTCGTGCAGCAGGCTTTCTCAGTGCGGCCCGATCTCGCCGCGCAGAACGACAATCTCACCGCGGCCCGGCAGTACGCAAAGGCGGAGCGTGACCTCTGGATGCCGACGATTTCCGCGCTGGGCGCTGTCGGCGGAACACCGGTGCGCGCGGATCAGATCCAGTCCAACTGGTATGGCGCGGCCGGTGCGAACCTGAGAATCCCCATTTTCAATGGATTCCTTTTCAACGCTCGCGAGCAGGAGGCGAAGCTGCGCGCGACCGCCGCCCAACAGCAGGTCCGCACGCTTCGGGACAGCATTGCGCGCGATGTGAGGACGGCCGTGCTGAACGCGCAGAATGCGTTCCAGCGGATCGGTGTCACACAGCAGATGCTCGACCAGGCGAATCTGGCGCTGCAGCTCTCGCAGAAACGGTACCAACTCGGGCTGAGCAGCATCGTGGAGCTGACACAGGCGCAGTTGGGGCAGACGGAGGCGCAGATCGCCGAAAGCAACGCGCGGTATGCTTACGAAACCGCGCTCGCCGCGCTGCATTACCAGCTGGGTCAGTGACATCAGCGCGTGCTGGCTGCGTTACACGCAGCAGCCCGCAATGGAAAAGGACCCGCCGTGGCGGGTCCTTTCTGCTTCCTGCGTAGTGACGTTCTTCTCGCCTAGGGCAGGTAATAGCGCCAGGAGGTCCAGAACATGTTGTCCACGCCCCTCGCGCCGCCGCCCGGATTGGTTGTGCCGCCCGCACCGGACCACAGGTCGCGCTGGAAGCGCGCGTACTGCAGGCCGAACCGGAGGCCGCCCTTCGGTCCCTTGTAGAAGTAGAACCAGTCGCCGGCGGTGAACTCCTGCACATCCTTGTTCTGGTTGCCGCAGTTCGCCGGGTTGGACGGAGAGAATCCGGTGCCGCCGTTCACGGCTCCGCTGCCCGGAGCCGGCTCAACCGTGCAGCCGGACATGTTGGTGAGCGGCGATCCGTAGCCTTCCTTGCCATAGAAGTTGCGGTAGACGTAGTCGCCACCGTAGTTGAAGTACACATTCAGCCGGCCGGTGGGGTTGAACTCCAGTGTGCTCAGCGCCGAGAAGGCCTTCAGCGGCTGGATGGTGCCATCCGGCCGCAGCGTGACGTCGGCGATGGTCGAAGAGCCGTAACGGCCCACCCCTTTGCCATACAGTCCTTTCAGACCGACGGTGACCTTGTTGCCGGCGATGGGCGTGCGGAA
>DASSKX010000380.1:0-2683 GCA_035689925.1 Acidobacteriaceae bacterium | reverse complement strand
CCGAAGTATTTCCGCGTGATCGCAACGCCGAAGCACTATGCGGTGCACAGCGGACCGGAGCCGACGCGCCACTTCGCCGACGTGGACGTGAGCCGGCACGATGAACTCGACACCTACGAGCCGGCCTTCCGCACGGCGATCACCGAGGGCAAGGCCGACTCGGTGATGTGCGCGTACAACGCGATCAACGGACAGCCTGCCTGCGCGAATCAGTTCCTGCTCGAGGATCAGCTGCGCGGCAAGTGGGGCTTCCAGGGCTACGTGGTTTCCGACTGCGGCGCGGTGCGGGACATCTTCAGCGGGCACCGTTACCGGCCGACGCAGGCGCAGGCTTCGGCGATCTCGCTCGAGCGCGGCATGGACAACGAGTGCATCGATTTCCTGGCGAAGGTGACGGACGATCACGACTACCGGCCATATGTCGATGCGGTGCGGCAAGGCTATTTAAGCGAGACCGCAATCGACACGGCGCTGGTGCGGCTGTTCACGGCGCGCGTCAAGCTGGGCTTGTTCGATCCGGCGGACCAGGTGCCGTATGCGAAGACCGATGCGAAGGAACTGGACAGCGCCGAGCACCGCGAGTATGCGCGCAAGCTGGCCGACGAGTCGATGGTGCTGCTGAAGAATGACGGCACGCTGCCGCTGAAGGCGGGGATCCGCAACATCGCTGTCGTCGGCCCGCTTGCCGATCAGACGAAGGTTCTGCTCGGCAACTACACCGGGCATCCGAGCCACATCGTCTCGATGCTCGACGGACTGAAGGCGCAGTTCCCGAATGCGAAGATCACCTACATCCCGGGAACGCAGTTTCTGCGCAGTGACGGAGATCCGGTGCCGGCCAATCTGCTGACGACGCCGGACGGCAAGCCGGGACTGAAAGCGGAGTACGGCAGCATGGAGGGAGTCGCTCTCGAGCCGGGCGCGAAGCCGAAGGTGATCACCAGCCGCACCGAGCCGAACGTCGAGCTGAGCGAGAGCAACATTCCATCCGAAGCAAACGGAAACAAAGACCTGAGCGTGCAGTGGACGGGCTTTCTGACGCCGCCGGATACGGGCGACTATCTGATTGGCGTCCGCGCCAATGGATTCACGCGGCTCCTCGTGGACGGCAAACCGGTCGCGCAGGAGTTCATGACCCATGGCGTGGAGGGGAAACTCGGTCGCGTGCACCTCGACAAGGGTCAGAAAGTTGCGCTGGACCTTACCTATGGCGCGATGGGTGCCGCGCAGCCGCAGGCGCAGCTCATCTGGGCGAAGGTGAACAATGCGCCTGCGCCGGAAGCGATTGCCGCGGCGAAGCGCGCCGATGTGGTGATCGCGGCAGTGGGCATCACGAGCGAACTGGAAGGCGAAGAGATGCCGGTCAGCGAGCCGGGATTCCTCGGCGGCGACCGCACCAGCATCGATCTGCCGCAGCAGGAGGAAGACCTGGTCGAGGCGGTTGGAGCGGTGGGCAAGCCGCTGGTCGTCGTCCTGATGAACGGCAGCGCGCTGGCCGTGAACTGGGAGAAGGACCACGCGAACGCCATCCTCGAAGCGTGGTACTCCGGCGAAGAGGGCGGCGCGGCCATTGCGGAGACGCTGAGCGGGAAGAACAATCCTGCGGGGCGTCTGCCGGTGACGTTCTACACCGGCGTGAATCAGCTGCCGAATTTCGAGGACTACTCGATGGAGAACCGCACGTACCGGTACTTCAAAGGGAAGCCGCTGTTTCCGTTCGGGTATGGGCTGAGCTACACCACGTTCAGCTACAGCGATCTCAGCGTGCCGCACGCGACGGTCAACGCGGGTGATCCGGTGGAAGCCGACGTGACGGTGACGAACACGGGCAAGGTCGCGGGTGACGAAGTGGTGCAGCTCTATCTGAAGTTCCCGCAGGTGGCGGGGGCTCCGCGGCTGGCGCTGCGCGGATTCCAGCGCGTCCACCTCGATGCGGGCGCGAGCCAGAAGCTGCACTTCGAGCTGAAGGATCGCGATCTGGGCATGGTGACCGAAGACGGCCATCCGATCATCGCCGGCGGTGATTACACGGTGAGCATCGGAGGCGGCCAGCCGGATACCGGAGCGCCGGGCGCCAGCGGGCACTTCCACGTCGACGGCCGGATTGCTTTGCCGGAGTAACTGCCAACCGCAAGAAGCACGCGAGAGATCCTGCCGGAGAGAAGCTGATCCGGCAGGATCTTTCTGCGTTTAGACCTCGTGATAGAGGCGGTACTGCTCGTCCCGGATTTCCGGGAACGCCCGGAAGCCGACGGGAGCAACGGCCGACGCGACGCGCCATTCCCGTCCGGAGCGGCGCGTCGCCTGGAGCAGTTGCTCGCGCGTGAAGCGGCTCTGCGGTGCATTCACCGCGAAGAGCGCGAGCGGTCCGCAAAGGAGAGCGACGATCTTCGGATGTTCGGGATCGATGGCTTCAACCCGGAGCGGCCGGTCGATCGCGTATTCGATGGTGTCGCCGTCCTTCCATTCGCGGTTGAGCTTGAGCCAGCTTCCCGGCTGCGGCTCCTGCCCGGCTTTACTGCCGTTGATTGCGACGGAGGTGTTGTGCCCGGCCCACTCGGGCACGCGCAGCGCGACGGTGAAGGTCTGCGGCGAGTCGGCGTGGACGCGCATGCTGATGTGGTCGTCGTAGGGGTAGTCTGTCTTCTGCTCCAGCGCGATGCGCGACGACCCGCGCTTCCAG
>DASSKX010000379.1:0-2375 GCA_035689925.1 Acidobacteriaceae bacterium | reverse complement strand
TCAGATGGACCTTGCTGAGCTGTGCCTGGAATGCATCGCGATGGCGCGCCTCGTCCTCGCGGATCTCAGCGAACCGAGTCGCGGCAGCGGCATCGCCGGCCTCCTTCGCTTTGGCGGCGAAATCCGGATACATATGCTCGTACTCCCAGCTTTCGCCCTTGATAGCGTCGCGCAGGTTCTGCTCGTCAGATCCGACCAGGCCCGCCAGCTTTGCCTCCTCGGCAAAGTGTTCGAAGCGCTCCGTATGCGCGTTTTGCGTGAACAGGTCCGCCAGTGCCTGATTGCCGCTCTTGCGGGCATGCTCGGCATACAGCATGTATTTGGCGTAGGCAAACGCCTCCCCGTGCATCGCGCTGGAGAGATTCTCAGCGGTTTGCGGGTGGACCTTGACGGCGGTATTCGCGGCGGTCATGCGGCCCATCATGAAAAACCCGGCTGCAGCCACGGGCAACGCAAGCAGAATGATTTTCTCTTTCATGGTTCCTCCAGGGCGGGTGAAGAAGTGCCTGTGAGAGCGACCTGCCCGTCCACCGCCCCTTGATGCACGTTGCTCGCCAGCGATGGCGTACCGCAGGCGGCGGCTGAACTCGTGAAGAAGCACCTTTTCCGCTGTCACTAGCCGAACCCCTCGCTGCGGAACGCCAGGCGTTTGTCCTGATTCCAGGACGGCTCGTCCAAAGGCTAGGACTTCAATCTTTGGCCGCAGGCACAGCGACGCCCGGGTGCGATACCTCCGCGCCTTCAGCCAGGATCGCCGTGTGCGCGCCCGCTTCCGGCGTCATCCGGAAATCGCCGATCTGCCCGACCGGAAGAATCATGCGCAGCGAATTCAGGATCGAGGCCAGATCGATCAGCTCCTGCAGGATCGCTCCCTCGATGGGAGCCAGAAAGCCGACCGCGGCCGCGCCCATGCCGATCGCGCTCAGAGCCATGCCGCCCACGGCGCTCGTCAGCGCGATCCGCCGCATCCTCCGCCCAATGTGGATCAAATCATCGAGGCTGCTCAGCGAAGACTGCAGAATCACCGCTCCCGCAGCTTCCGACGTAATCTCGCTGCTGACTCCCAGGGCAACGCCTGCCGTTGAGTGCATCATGGCCGGAGCGTCATTGATCCCATCGCCCAGATAAAGTGTCCGCGCCTGCTTCGTCAGCTCGCGCACAATCGCCAGCTTCTCTTCGGGGCTCTTCCCGCCGTGCACCTGCGTGATGCCCATCCGCTCGCCGAAGGCTGCAACTTCCGATGGCCGATCTCCGGAGAGCAACACGACGCGCTGAATCTCATGGCGCGCCAGCAGATGGCTCAGGAACGGCTTGCTCTCGTGCCGCGGCTCGTCCTGGAAGCGCAGAATCCCCGCCACTTCGCCGTCGATCACGATGACGCATTCGAGTCCCGGCGCAAGCTCCGCAAGCCGGGTCGTCATGCGGGGCGGCAACTTCCCTCTGCCCGTCAGCAGAACGCGATGCCCTTCCAGCACACCCGCCAAGCCCTGCCCCGGCGATTCGGAAACATTCTCGGCGTGCAGCAACTCGATGCCCTCGCTGCTGGCCGCTCGCAGAATCGCCGATGCCAGGGGATGCTTCGAATACCGTTCCAGCGTGCCGGCGAACTGCAGCAGCGTCCGGCTCGTCCAGCCCCCGATCCGAATCACCTCCGTCAACCAGGGCCGGCCGTAGGTCAGCGTTCCGGTCTTGTCCACGATGAGCGTTTCGCAGCGGTCCACCTTCTCGAGGATCGAGGGATCCTTGATCACAATGCCCTTGCGCGCGCTCACGGAAATCGCGCCGATCACCGCCACCGGAATCGCCAGCAGCAGCGGGCAGGGGGTCGCAATCACCAGCACCGCAAGAAAGCGCTCCGGCTGGTGACTCACCGCCCAGCTCAGGATCGCCAAACCGATGGCCAGCGGCGTGTACCACCTTCCCAGCCGGTCGGCCATGCGGCGAATCCGCGGCCGGTCCTGCTCCGACGCGTGCAGCACCTCGACAATTTTTGCGTAGCGCGAATCGCTGGCCACCTTCGTCGCTTCAATGGTGAGCATCTTCTCGCCATTGATCGCTCCGGAAAGAACCGCAACACCGGGCGCCTTCTCGATGAGAAACGGCTCGCCCGTCAGATACGACTCATCCATCGCTCCCGACCCGCCGGTCACTTTGCCGTCCACCGGACACAGTTCGTGCGGATACAGCACCAGCTGATCGCCGGGCGCTACCGACGCTGCCGGCACATCGATCACCGAGCCGTCTTCCGTCACGCGGTGCGCTGTCTGCGGCATCCGTTGCGCCAGCGCCGCCAGCACCGACGAGGCGCGCCGCGTCGCATATTCCTCCAGAGCCTTGCCGCCCGACAGCATCAGGATGACGATGGCCGCCACCCA
>DASSKX010000378.1:0-3970 GCA_035689925.1 Acidobacteriaceae bacterium | reverse complement strand
GGGTGTTGCTCAAGCAATCCTGCTGCAGTCTCCGGTAGCCCGCAGACCGCCCCGCCGGCATCGCCCGCGCAGCCCCTCCCCGGGAGCAGCGCCGTCCGCTGCTGCGCAAGCGGCTACCGGGGCTAACGTATCTCCGCAAGGCCCTGTGCCCGCACCGTTGCGATGAGTGCCAGCCCATTCGTCAGCAGGATCAGCGCGAAGGTCAGCGATGGAAAATACATCAGGTCCACCGGCATTGCCTGAATCGCCTCCAGTACCAATACGGCCGTGATGAGCCCCCGCGGCAACAGCGTGCTCGCAAGTTCGCGTTCGCGCGCCGTCGTACCCCGCCACACCACCCGACTGGCCTGTACGGAGACCAGTCGCGCAACCAGGATGACGGCCAGGATTCCCACGCTCGGCAGCAACTGTTGCTTGAGCCCGCGAAACTGAATCATCGCTCCCAGCAGCACAAAGAAAAAGCTCCGCACCAGAAATGCGAGTTCCGAGTGGAAGGACTGAATCTGGCTCCCTTCGTCCGTGGCAGCCGACATCGCCTCAAAATCCCGCAGGAAGCTCTGCGGCCCCAGCAAACTCGCCAGCGTCGCTCCAAACACCATCACCGCAAACAGTTCGCTGCCTCCCATGGCATGCGTGCCCGAGTACACGATCAGCACCGCTGCAAATGTCAGCACCTGCCAGAATTTCTTGTTGGAGATCTTCGGCAGCACCCGCGCCCACAGGAATCCCGCAACCACCGCAATCACAAAGGCAAGCAGAAATCGGAAGACGAACTGGACGACCATGCCACCGAGGATCGCTCCGCCGCTTGTTTGGCTTGTGATCCCGCCGGCAATCAGGCTCAGCAGCACCCCGAGGACCAGCGCGCCCAGTCCGTCGCCGAAGGAGGCTTCTATGATCAGGGTCGTTCTCAGATCAGGCCGCAGGTCCATCTGTTCGAGCACCGGCAGGACAATGGATCCGCTCATGCAGGCCAGCGCCGCCCCGGCCAGCAGCGAGGCCATGCGGTTCATGTGCAGCGCCCGCATGCAGTACAGATGCACGCCCTCCATGGTCAGCGCATAGCTCAGTACGGCGAGGACGGTCCCTGCCGCGAACTGCTTCCGCGCCCGCCGCAGGTCCAGTTCCAGCCCCGCGGCAAAGAGAATCAGAATCAGCGCCAGCGTGCCGACGCCGCGCGTGACCTCAGGAAAGCGGTCTGCATTGATCCAGTGAAGTCCCGGTCCCAGCGCAATTCCGCAAAGCAGCAGAACCACGACATCCGGCACGCGGGTGCGGTGCGAAAAGCGGTTGGCGAGATACGCCAGCACCAGCAATCCGCCGAGCAGCCCGAAGAAATTTGCCAGGGTAATCGACATCCAGTTTCGTTATGACCATAAACCACGGATGCCCACCCAAGTGGAGGCGCGGCGTGGTGTCTCACGGTGGGCGATCCTGGATCAGAACGAGACGGGTGTTCCGTCGCCAACCTGCGCGGAACAAGGGCAGGTCACTTTTGCGAGCGCCACGGCCAACGCGCACAGCCTGCCTCTGCTTTCAGAATACCGCCGCTCGCCAGCAGAAACGAGCCTGTATTTTCCTGCGCAATGCTCTACGCTCAGCAAACAAATCGAGGTGGCCATGAGAGACTTCGCCGGAAAAACCGCCGTGATCACCGGAGCGGCCAGCGGCATCGGACGCGCGATCGCCGAATACTGCGTCCGTCTCGGTGTAAACGTGGTCCTCGCCGACCTGGACGAGTCGGCCCTGACCGCGACAGCCGATGAACTCCGCGCCGCAGGCGGAACTATGCTCGCCGTCCCAACGGATGTCTCGCAGCGCAGCCAGATCGAATCGCTGGCGCGTCAGGCCTTCGACACCTTCGGCCAGGTGCACCTGCTGTTCAACAACGCCGGAGTTGCCGCCGGCGGCTCGCCCTGGGAAGCCACCTGGAATGACTGGGAATGGGTCATCGGCGTCAATCTGTGGGGTGTGCTGCACGGGGTGAAAGTCTTCACGCCGCTTCTGCTCGAGCAGAAGACCGAGTGCCACATCGTCAACACCGCCTCGGCTGCCGGGCTCATCCTCGGCGGCTTCTCGGCGCCCTATTCCGTCACGAAGCATGCGGTTGTTGCCCTCTCGGAAAGCCTCTACCTCATGCTGCGCCAGCGCAACGCGCCGGTGAATGTGTCGGTGCTGTGCCCCGGAATGGTGCACACCAACATCGGCGACGTCGAGCGTCACCGCCCCGCTGGACTCGAGAACCCACCCGCCCCGCTCTCGCCGGAGATGCAGGCCGGCCGCGCCGCCTTCCGCGCGCTCCTGGCCGCGGCCATGCCGGCTTCCCGCGTCGCGGACATGGTCTTCGACGCGATCCGGCAGGAGAAGTTCTACATCCTCACTCATCCCGAGTGGACGGAGCTGATCCGCCTGCGCACCGACCGCCTGCTCGCCATGGAGAACCCCGAAGACCCCGGTCCCACGCTGGCACGCATTCTCAATCTGCGGCCTTGAACGCGCCCGCCACGCCGAACGTGCTCGGGGCTGAACGCTCTCCTGAAGCGCCTAGAACACCACCTTCGCTCCCAGCTGCACCTGCCGCGATGTGGTCGACGTCGCGGTCACCACGCCCGCCGTCGGCGAAATCCCCGACGTAGCTGACGTGTACACCACCTCGTTCGGCGTGAGGAAGTTCGTGTGGTTGAGCAGATTGAAGAACTCCGCCCGCAGTTGCAGACGGACGCCCTCGCGGATCGCCGTATCCTTCAGCACCGAGACGTCCACCTGTGACAGTCCGGGTCCCGTCAGCGAATCGCGACGCACATTGCCGTAGGTTCCCGCCGCGGGCGGCAGAAACGCGCGAGGATCGAAGTACTCCGTCGCCGTCCTCGGGTAGAGCCGGCCGTGAAACGCTGGATTCCAGTCCGGACGAACCGGGTTCCGGGTATCGCCGTTGCCGGTGGGGTTATAGCCAAGCTGCGGCGAGAACGGAAAGCCGGTCTGGGCCGTCACGATGCCGCTCAGTGTCCAGCCCGCGGCGCCGATCCGGGCAAGCCGGACCGGGTGACTGAGCCAGCGATGATTCGGTCCGAAGGGCACCTCCCAGCTTCCGTTCACCGTCGCCTGCTGCCGCACATCCGTCGCGCTCGGGCCCCAGTCGAGTTTCGGGTTCAGAGGAAACTCCACATACGCCGGCGTATTGCCGCTCACACTGGTGTTCCAGGCCGAGCCGTCATCCAGGTTCTTCGACCAGGTGTAATTTCCGCGCAGCTGGAAGCTGTTCGCGAAGTTGCGCCGCACATCCACCTGCAGCGCGTTATAGAGCCCCACCCCCTCCGAGACCCACGAGGTCGAATTCGCCAGCTCCGGATTCGCGTTCTTCGAACCCGCCGGATAGAACAGCTCTCCGCTCGCGGTGTACTGCGGCACGGGCTCGTTCATGTCCTCAGACAGGATCTGGTGATAGCTGTGCGAACCCACATAGCCCAGCGTCAGCGTCGTTGCCGGAGCGACCTGCTGTTCCACGCGCAGGCTCCACGTAATCACCGCCGGCGTCGCGATATCCGGCTGCACGTTGCTCGGTGACACCAGCGATCCGGAAGGCAGCGGGGTGCCTGGCGCGATGTGCAGGCTCGCTACCGGAACGTTTTTCAGGCTTGCTGACGTGTTGAACGGAGCTGTCTGGTCCAGCCGGTAATCGAGGCTGTCCAGCAGTCCGTGATAGAGCCCTGCCCCGCCACGCACTGCCGTCTTGCCGTTGCCGAAGACGTCCCAGCCAAAGCCCAACCGTGGATTGGGCAGGAACTTCGCGCGATTCGTTGTCAGTGCCGCGGTGCCCACCACTGGATTCGTCTGGAGCACGCCGTCAACAATGGCGTAATTCGCCGCCCTGCCCTGCGCCTCGTTCCAGCCATTCGTCGACTCGCCGCGGAACCCCGCCCGCAATTCGAAACGGGGCGTTATCTTCCAGGCATCCTCGATAAACCACGCG
>DASSKX010000377.1:0-3100 GCA_035689925.1 Acidobacteriaceae bacterium | reverse complement strand
CGCCCGATTCTGGTGTTGCGGCGCATGGTGGAGAGCGGGAGCGATGCTGCGTCACGCATCCTCGAGTTTCGCGGACGCGGGTGGAAATGGATCATCGCCATGGTGCTGTGCTGCGGTACCTGGTTTGCGCTCAGACGCTGGCCGCGGATTGACTATGGCGTACTTGCGATCGGCGGAATCTGCGCGCTGCTCGTCTTCATCAATCCTCGCGGCCTCCTTCTTTGGGCGAGTAAACAGAAGCTGCAACTGGCTGCGATCGTCGTCATCGTGGCAGGTCTTGCCGGGATCGCGACTGCTCTGGCCGATTCCTGGCTGGTGGGGAAATGGTTCGCCGTCTGCCTCGCCGGGCTGTTGGTGTTCATCCTGGGGCTTAGCGCGATCACGCTCAGCACGTTGCGCGCCTTTTTGTCGCGGACGCGGCTGCATCTGCATTCGGCGTTGCGCCATGGCCTGGCGAATTTGTACCGGCCGGGGAACCAGTCAGCCGCCGTGCTGGCTGCGCTCGGCGCGGGCGTGATGCTCATCCTGAGCGTCTATCTAATGCAGCGGTCGATCGTCGGAGCGCTGCAGGAAGGCGTGAAGCCGAGCACACCGAATCTCTTCCTCATCGATATGAGCGGCGACGAACTGCCGGGGATCCGCGCGGTGATGAAGGCACAGCCGGGAGTTGTAGGTGACCTGGAGACTATCCCTGTGATTTCAGCGCGGATTGATTCGATCGACGGTACTCCGGTCGACGATCTTAAAGTGAAGAACTATCCGAAGCGGCTCCTTCGATCGGCGACGCTCTCCTGGACGACCGCTGTGCCTGAGGGAACCAAAGTGACGGAAGGGAAGTGGTGGAGCGGGGAGCAAGGCGGCAATAGTCTGGCGGTGGTCGATCGGGTGGCGGAACGGCTGCATCTGAAGATCGGCTCGCACCTCACGTTCATCTGTGGCGATCAGCAGATCCCGGTTACGGTGAGCGCAATCTACAAGGTCACCGGCGAGCACGCATTCGCACGCAGCGAATTCATTATGCCGGAAGCGCTGCTGAAGGATCAGCCGACGGTCTGGTACGGAGACATTCACGTCAGGCCCGATGCCATTCCGGCGCTTGAGCGGGCGCTGTTTGCGGCGTACCCGACGGTGACTGTGATCAACGTCGCGGATATTCTGCTGACGATCCAGGGCGTGGTCGATCAGATCACGCTGGTCATTCGGTTCCTGGCGGCTTTTTCGATCCTCTCCGGTCTGATCATTCTCGCATCCAGCGTCGCCAGCACGCGGTTCCGGCGTATTCGCGAAGTCGTCGTGCTCAAGACTCTGGGTGCGACGCGGAATCGGATCGCCACGGTCTTCAGCGTGGAGTTTCTTGTGCTCGGATTGCTGGCTGGTACCGTCGGGGTAGTGTTTGCGAACTTACTCAGCAGGATTCTGCTGCACCGGATGCGCGTCGCTTTTCATCACGACGTCGCCGGGTCGCTGCTGGCCATTGCAGGGACCGCGCTGCTCGCCGTCGGGACGGGCTGGATTGCCAGCATCCGAATTTTGGGGCAGAAGCCGCTGGAGGTTCTGCGCGAAGAGTAGGGTGAAATGAGTTCGGGCGGTCGTCGGGTGCTACGCTGCCAGACGGCGTTTCGCATGCGGTCCCGAGCAGCGATAGTTCTTCGGAAGGAATACCTGGGTTAGGTACTTGCCCTTCGACGGCGAATCGAGGAATGCTTCAAATTCGAACTGCGGCACATCGAAGTAGAAGTACACCTGGTGCGTGGTCGTGAACTCGATTCCCAGCGTATGCCGGGGAGCGTCGTACCCGAGAGCCGATACGGCGGACGACCTGACCTGGACCCACTGCACAGGTTCAGATTATCAGGCGCAAAGGGGCATCAGCACGGGCCTGGGGCGGTGTCCGATGGACGCCGGGCACGGAAGATTGACCGGATGCAGCCAGGCCGATACTATGAAAAGGCGGCACTTGATGCGGGAACGCGTTGTGACGTGGCCTATCTGAAACTGCCCCCTCGTTCAACGGCAGGACAGCTGACTCTGGATCAGCATATCGGGGTTCGAATCCCTGGGGGGCAGCCACCTCAAATCAGTCGTGTGGATCGCCCGTCTTGGTGATTGAGGCAAGCTGATCCATTTGTGTCGAAATCTGGCGATCAAATCGAATTCAGTGTCTGCGCAAGGGTTGGGGACGCCGCAGAACATTTCGCGATGGGCTGCGGAATAGACCGCTCGGAGTCGTTTAGCGGAGAGTAACTCGGCCTTCAGTTTCAGCGAAGAAGTGGCGGCCGAGTTTGAATAGAGTGACTCCGGCGGTCACACCCGTGATGGCTGCAAGGGGCCCGCCCTCAAGAATTCCCAGCGTGACAGTCAGGAGGTAGAGACTTCCTGCACGTCCCCAAGACCATCCCCCTTCCAATATGGGGAGGCCGCATGCGTAGAACAAGGCAAATATCAGGAATGTCCCGGCGCTTACAAGAAGGCCTCGAAGCACGGCCTCGCCGTAAGTCTGTACTCGGGATTGATCCAGGATAGCTCCACCCCAGCTATACCCGGCAATTCCGGCAGCGAGCGAAGGGAATACGACGTACAAAATGACGGCATGAGGCGCCATCACCAGCGGAAGGAAAAACAGGGAGGTACCGCCCCACGCAAAGACCGCAAAGCAGAAAGAGGCTACAGGTCGTCGTGCGGACTGTGGCAACCTGCGTACAGCCAAGGCGGTCCCCCTTAAGGCACACTCCAGTATTCAGGACTTTCTTGATCCGTGCCATCGCTGCAGGACCCGTCGACTTTCGAACGTCGCTCACCGACGCGAAGACAGGAACGGGACGAGCAGCGACACTGCCCTGAAAAGGATTCGGAAGCATAGAATACGCTCACTGCCTCTTTTCCAGCCCAGACAGGCGCAGCCGGCAGGCTGCGGGAAGACAGAACCATGCCGAAATTCAGACCCCGGTCGGAACGCTCCGAACCAGCTCAGCAAAGCGCAGGAACAGTCCTGTTGCCGAATGCGGCTTACGCGCGCATGTGGAAGCTGGTCGCCGGTTTCTTTCTGCTCGTGGGCTTGTTGGCTCTCACGGAGCGCCTCCTGACGCTTACCCTGGATATC
>DASSKX010000376.1:0-5543 GCA_035689925.1 Acidobacteriaceae bacterium | reverse complement strand
AGCTACTTATCCGGGGGTAACAAGGCAATCCAGTGTTCGCACCCGAACGCTACCAGACGCGGCACGCTTTTGCCGGCGCCATCGGCTGTCCCGCTTTGCAACTGAACGCCTTCGCGAATTCCGGCATGTTCACTACCACGCCGGTGACGCGGATGTGGTCCGGCGAGTGCGGATCGATGCGCGCCAGCATTCTCGCGAATTCCGGCCGCTGTGTGGCGCAGTAGTTCTGCGCCCATCCCAGGAAGAACTGCTGCTGCGGCGTGAAGCTTTGCTCCTGGTTCTGTTCGGGGTTCGCGCCGCCGTTTGCGGACTCTGCCTCATGCGCCATGAGCGCCATCAATGCCAGGCGCAGACCGCCGTTGTCCGCTGTATTCTCGCCCAGCGTTAACTTGCCGTTTACTTTGATGTCGTCGACGGCAGTGAACTGGCTGTACTCATTGGCGATGCAATCCGTCTTCTCGTCAAAGTTCTTCTTATCCTGCTCCGTCCACCAGTTATGGAGATTGCCGTCTGCATCGAACTTCGCGCCCTGATCGTCGAAGCCGTGGGTTAGCTCGTGGCCAACAATGGCCCCGATGTGGCCGTAGTTCGTCGCTGCGGACGCGTTCTTATCGTAGAAGGCCGGCTGCAGGATTCCGGCGGGGAAGTTGATGTTGTTCTCGGTCGGATTGTAGTAGGCGTTCACGGTGGGCGGGGTCATCTCCCACTCCTGCCGGTCGACGGGCTTGCCGATTTTGTTCAGCTGGTAAGCGTTCTCAAACTCGCGGGCACGCACCGTATTGCCAAAGGCGTCACTCGGTTTGATCTCCAGCTTCGAGTAATCCCGCCACTTATTGGGATAACCGATCTTATTGGCCACGGCATGCAGCTTCTCTTTCGCCTTGACCTTCGTCTCGGGACTCATCCAGTCGATGGCATCGATATCTTTGCCCATGGCGGCTTCAATGTCCCGCACCATCTGGACAGTTTCCGCCTTCATATCCGGAGTGAAGTACTTCTGGACATAGATCTGTCCCAGCGCCTCGCCCAGCGATCCATCGGTTGATTCGACGCAGCGCTTCCACCGCGCCTGCTGTTCCGGAGTCCCCTGCAGCTTGCGGCCGTAGAAGTCGAAGTGCTCTTCATCGAAGGCATGCGGCAGGCGCGAGGCGAAGGAGTCCGCCAGGTGGACGCGCATGTAGGCCTGCAGGACGGGCAGATCCGTCGCGTCAATGGCCTTGTTCAGAGCGGGAAAGAAGTCCGGAGAGACCACATTGAGCTTTTCGACACGCGGCGAGCCGATCCATTCGATGTACTTTGGAGCCTCGATGGCCGGAGCTGTGGCAGCAAAGCTGGCCAGCGGCATCATGTGGTAGTCCTTCTCCGGGTCGCGGCGCTCCACCACGCCCAGCGAACCTTTGGCCAGCGCCGTCTCGAAGTCCATGATCTTCTGCGCATCGCCCTGCGCGGCATCCTGCGCCTCGCCCAGCAGGCTCAGCATCTTCGCCAAGTGCGCGACATATTGCTTGCGAAGCTCTTCGCTCTTCGCATCGGTGCGCAGGTAGAAGTCCTTTTCCGGCAGTCCCAGGCCGCCCTGATCGATGGCGGCAATTTCCATGGTGGCGTCTTTGAAATCGGGCATCGAGCTGTAGTCGAAAAAGACGCCCACGCCGATGCGATTGAGCCGCGCGGCGAGCTGCGGCAGCTCAGCTTTGGACTTCAGAGCCGCAATCTGCTGCAGATGCTCCTGAATCGGCTCCAGACCGTGCTTCTCGATGGCGGCAGTGTCGAGGCAGCTTTCATAGAAATCGCCGATCTTCTGCTCGTTGGTTCCGGCCGGCGCTTTGGAGGAGGCCGCCTGCTCGAGGATGTCGTGCAGGACCTGGGTGTTGTACTCCATCAGGTTGTAAAACTCGTCGAACTCCGGAGCGTCCGAGGGCGTCGGGTGGATTTTGGAGAAGTTGCCGCACGCGTACTGATAGAAATCCACGCAGGGATCGGCGGACTTGTCCATCGCCGTTGCGTCGAAGCCGGGAATCGGACTGTACTTCGCGTCCGGAGCCTTCGGCTGCTGTGCGGACGCATTCGCGTTCCCGGCATCCTGAGCGACTCCGAGACTGGCAAGCACGACGATCGAAACGACACACAGCAAATGGCGCATGGTTCCTCCCGAAAGCAAATGAGAATGATACGCGAGAGGAGAGTCAGCGGTTCTGTGCCGCCTTCGGACAGCGTCGTGGCGATTGGCCGATGTTTACTGCTGGTTCAACAGCCCTGCCGGGGCCTCCCGGGCAGCGGGTTCTGCGCGCAGGGGAGCAACCGGGGTTTCCCGCGGCGATACCTCGTTGCCCACCACGGTGACGGGTTTCTCTGCCAGGACCGGCAGGCCGGGCTCAGAAGATTCAGTTGGGTTATAGACCTCGGCGTGCGGGTCGGGATGGAATCGGCCGTCGCCCAGGTAGGCTGCCACCAGAGTGCCGGTCACGTAGGGGTTGATGATCGCGAGCGGGACGACGTACTTCTTCGACTTCACCAGGGACTCGATGACGCCATCGACCGAAGTGCTGCGCCTGATCGTGCCCGGCACCTGCGGGATGACGAAAGTCCGCAGGTCCGTCTCCGGATGCTTGCGGCTGTATTTGACCAGCGACTTCGCGGCCTGCTTCGGCGTCATCATCCCGGCGTCGGCGATGAAGTTCCGGTGAATGGAGTGCGGGTAATAGAAGTTGAGGATCTTCTCGCTGAAGTTGGCGCAGTTGTTGAACAGCAGATTGAAGTGGCCGACGTTGCGGCGGCTGTTGAAGCGCTCGATGAGGGCGTCGTCCTGCTCCTGCGTGGTGGCCACTTCGAAGCCGAAGATCTGCCGATCGTAGGAGGCGCCGACCAGCTGGACCCACTCGCCGTGCGGGATCTCATGCTTCGGATCGTCGGGCACGAGGTCCTCAAGATGGTTGCGGCGGTACGTGTCGCGCAGCTTTCGCTCGAGGCGCGGGGTCGCCGTCGGCGGGATCTCCGCTGCATCGTCCACGGCGTACAGATACGGGATGAGCGGGATCGCCAGCCAGTCGTATCCGTCAATACGGTGATAGCGGCTCAGCACCACGCCCACTTCGCCGTCGCGGCAGGGGCGCAGGCGTGTCGGCGTGTCCGCGCAAACTCGATTGAGATAGATGGCGGCGTGGCCGGTCGGGTTCAGCGCGCCGAATCCGCCGAACGGCTCTTCGAGGAGGAGCGCGGCGTCCGCGCGAGCGGTGGCGCAGCTCAGAGCCGCCAGGAACGCGATCGTCAAAAAGATCTTCAGTGTGAATCGCAGCAATTGCATCATGTCAGCGAGCGAACAAAATCGCCGTGCAGTACGGCTCAGAACCCCCTTCGCACACCAAAACAGCAGCGCGTCTAACCGCGCCGGTATGAACCCTGCTTTTGGCAAGATGTTGTTTCTTCAGTATCTAATTTTTCTGCGAATGGGTCGAGGCTTTCGCCGGGAATTCGCCTGAGGCCGCTGTTACTCTCGGAACTGCATGCCACGCTCCCGCTCCCGATTTCCGCACGGGCAAACGTTGCTCATTGACGCCGATGACACGCTCTGGGAAAACAACATCTACTTCGAGCGCGCGATCGCCGCGTTCATCTCTTACCTGGACCACAAGGAATACACGCGCGAGCAGGTGCGCGAAAAGCTGAACGAGGTGGAGCGCGAAAACGTCCGCGAGCACGGATACGGCCTGGTGAGCTTCCGCCGTGCTCTGGTCACCTGCTTCGAGCGGCTGTCGCCCGGGCCGGTGCCGCCCGACAAGCATGAGCAGATCCTGAGCTTTGCCCAGTCCATCGCGGAGCAGGAGATCGATCTGCTGGACGGCGTGGCGGACGCTCTGCCGCAACTCGCGGCGCGCCACCGCCTGATTCTCGTCACCAAGGGCAATCAGGACGAGCAACTCGACAAGCTGGCCCGCTCGGGGCTGGCCCACTACTTTGCTGCCGTCGAGGTGCCGCACGAGAAGGATCCCGATGCCTACCACGCTGTTTGTGGCAAGCACGCGCTCGAGCGGCGCGCGACCTGGATGATCGGCAACAGCCCGCGCTCCGACATCAACCCGGCGCTGGCCTGCGGGTTGCACGCCGTCTACATCCACCACCCCAACACCTGGGTGCTGGAACACGACGCCATCGACCGCGCGCCGGAAGGGCAACACCTGCTGGAGCTGACGAGCTTTGGGCAGTTGCTCGAGTGGTTCTGAGCAGGGTCTAATGAAGTGTCGCGGCAGACCGGGGGTGCGCATGGTCAGTCTGAAGGTTACGAAGGTGGGCGAATCTGTCGGGATCATCCTTCCGAAAGATGTCCTCGAACGCACGAAGCTGGGAGAGGGCGATACGGTCTTCCTGACCGAGTCGGCAGAGGGCCTGCGGATTACTTCGTATGATCCTGGCTTCGAGGAGCAAATGACACATGCGCGCAAATTCATGCGCGACAGGCGCGGCGCTCTGCGTGAGCTGGCGAAGTGAATCGTCCGAATGTTCGCTGGGTGTCTCAAGACGTTGTCCTGGCCATCCATGAAGAGCAAGTTGCGGAACACGGCGGCGCGCCCGGTCTGCGGGATGCTTCGCTATTGATTTCCGCATTGGGCGACCTCGAAATATCATTGCCTATAGCGCAGATCCGGATCTCGCCGACGTCGCCGCGGCTTATGCGATTGGCATAGCGCGGAATCATCCATTTACCGATGGAAACAAACGGACCGCGATTGTCGTCGCAGCCGGCGTGTTCCTGCCGCTCAATGGCTACGAATTAAACACGACAGATGAAGAAATGGTCAGAACGATGCTGGCGGTCGCGGCTGGCTCAATGTCAGAGCAGGAGCTGGCCGCCTGGTTTCGGCATTGGATGCGCCCGCTTTCACAGCAGGAAGACGAGGCCTGAGGCTTACCGCATTTCCTGTACTCTGAGCTCTGTGCCCTGGGCCCTGCTTTGGTCCGCGAGCTCTTCCAGCAGAATCCGCGTCTCGATCAGCACATCTTCGGGCTTCGTTGCTGTGAGCGGGAACTTCAGCACGCCCTGGGGCGTGAACTGCGCGCCGCGTTTCGCATTCTTCGCCACCAGCTTCATCAGCCGTCCCGGATCGACCGCCGCCGTTTCGGTGAACCGCACGTGCAACTGGTCGCGCTTGCGGTCAACCTGCGCCACGCCGATGCGCTCACATTCGATGCGCAGCCGCGCCGCTTCGAGCAGGTGATCCACGCTGGCCGGGAGCGCACCGTAGCGGTCCTGCAATTCGGTGCGGACATCGTCGAGCGCGCGCTCGTTCTCGACGCCGGCGATGCGCTTGTACATGCGCAGCCGATGATTCTCCTCTGCGATGTAGCTCTCGTCGATGCGCAGGGGGATGCCGAGGCTGAGCTGCACCGAGGGCCGCTCGACGCGCTCCTCGCCCTTCATCTTGCTCACCGCTTCTTCGAGCATCTGCGTGTACATCTCAAACCCGACTGCTTCGATGTGGCCGCTCTGTTCGCCGCCCAGCAGATTGCCTGCGCCGCGCAGTTCCAGATCGAGTGCGGCGATTTTGAAT
>DASSKX010000375.1:0-3255 GCA_035689925.1 Acidobacteriaceae bacterium | reverse complement strand
AGAGAGGCTGGCGCGCGCAACTGGCCGAGCGCCCAGGCCGCGTTCGCGCGGGATGCGGGCGCGGTTGACTGCAGAGCTGGGGTGAACGTGGACCAGGGCGGTGTGGGATGCGCGGTGACCAACGCGATGGCAGCGGCGCGCGCGATGCGGCGGTCGGGGTCGAGGAGCCATTCGGCAAAGTGCAGGGTCAGCGGGAAGCCCTGATAGCGACTGAGGGTGAGGATCGCTGCGGATCGGGCGGGCTCGGGACCTTTGCCGGCCTGCGCGATGAGCGCGGCGAGTCGTTGTTCGACCGGACGGCCGACGGCATCGGCTCCGAAGCGGGGGTAATCGACATTGATGCCGTCCACGCCGGCGGCGACGGCGGATTTCATGGAAGCCAGGTCGAGTTCGTGTCCGTTGGCGGAGAAATTTGCGATCACGCGCTTGCCCTGCGCATGGAGCATTGCGACCTGCCGCGCGCTCACACCCGGCTGAAACCATACGTCGCCTGCGCCGATGTTGGCGTGCGGGATGAGGCGCCGGACCTCTTCGGAATCAGGCGGCCACCGGACCTGGTTCTCCATGCCTTCCTGACGAAGGGCCGTGAGGATGTCGGGAACGAGTCCCGGAGTTTTGATGTCGAGGATCAACGCAATGTGGCGATCGTGTGCGAGCCGAAGAGCGTCCCGGAACGTGGTGAGGTGCAAGCCGGCAAAGCGCGGCGACATCCAGGAGCCAAAGTCGCGCAGCTGGAGATCGGCGCAGTAGGACTGCTCGACTTCGCCGATGCCGTCGGTGAGGCGCTCGAGGAAGCCGTCGTGGTCGAGGATGAGGACGCCATCGAGGGTGCGCCGAATGTCTACCTCGACGTAATCGCATCCGAGGAGCGCGGCCTGATCGAGGGATTCCAGGGTGTTTTCGGGCAGGTCCGCGTTCGCCGTGCGATGGCAATAGAGATCGACACGGCGGGGCTGTTGTGCCCGGCAGCCAGAGGCGGCGAGGAGAAGCAAACAGACCAGAACGAGGCGAAAATGAGCAGGGATGCGTGCATGAGCCTGCTGGTCTTCGTGAGGGAGCGCGTGCATGAGCATCGAGTATGCGGCGATGAGGATGAGGAGTTGTTTGTGATTTGTCACTGCGTTGTATCGATTGCGAAGCGGCCTGGCAGGTTTAGCCTGAAAGGTCTGGATTGCCGCGCAGTTCACGATTGCTCTGATCGCTGCTGCTACGAGGAAACAGGACAGAATGCCATCCTTGCCGATGCTCGCCCGCGAATTTTATGAACGGCCTTCGGACGCAGTTGCACGGGCGCTGCTGGGGAAGGTGCTGGTGCGACGTTATGAAGGCCAGCGGCTGGCGGGGCGCATCGTCGAGGTGGAAGCCTACCAGGGGCTGGATGATCCGGCGGCACATGCCTTCTCCGGCAAGACGCCGCGCAATGCTGTGCTCTTCGGGCCGCCGGGAGTGGCGTATGTGTACTTCATCTACGGGATGCATTATTGCCTAAACATCTCGTGCGAGCCGGAGGGGCAGGCGGGGTGCGTGCTGCTGCGCGCGCTGGAGCCGCTGGAGGGACTGGAGACGATGGCCGAATTGCGCGGTCTGGACGCGGACGCGCCCCCGCGGCTGCTGGCGTCAGGACCGGGACGGCTGTGCCAGGCGCTGGGGATTACGCGCACGACGCACAACGGCATCGATGTGACGAGCCTCCGAACGGGACTGCACGTTGAGGACGACGGCACTACGCCGGAGAAGATCGAGGCGCTGCCGCGGGTGGGGATTCGCAAAGCGGCGGAGCGTCCGCTGCGATTTGTGATTGCCGGGAATCGCTTCGTCTCGAAGTGACAAGCCGGGAAGAAAGATTGTGTAAGATGGCGGACAACATTGGTCCGCAGTCAACTCCCGATTCCCCAGGAAACCGAAAACATGCAGAGCAGGTGGTTTGCCGCAGGAGTGTTTGTTACGTCGCTGGCATTGGCCGTGTCGACGCAGCCTTCCTTCAGCCAGGACAGTGCGCCCGCACAGCAGGGGCAGGGCGCGCCGCAGCAGCAACCAGAGCACGGGGCGCGTCCGCGCCGTCCGCTGCCCAAGCCGACGAACCTTCAGGTGCTGCCGAAGGATATTCAGCCGGAGCAACTGGTCCACATCATGCGCGGCGTTGCGGGCGCGCTGGGCGTGGAGTGCAACTTCTGCCACGTGCCGGGGCCGAAGCCGCGCGAGATGAACTTCGCCTCGGACGAGAAGCCGGAGAAGGCGACGGCTCGGATCATGCTGCGGATGACGCAGGCGATGAACGACCAGTACATGTCGCAGATTCATGATCCCGATGCGACGCCGGAGGACAAGCAGGTGACGTGCGGCACGTGTCATCGCGGGCACAAGATGCCGGAGCACTTTGTGCCGCCGCCGGAGCATCACGGACCCGGAGGTCAGCCGCCGCAGGGTGGGCCGCCGCAGGGGGCGCCTCCGCAAGGCACGCCGCCGGGACCGGGTTTTTAGCGGCGATCAGCGAGGCGGGATCAGGATGTTGTCGATGAGGCGCGTGGAGCCGATCCAGGCGGCGATGGCGATGAGTGCGCCTTTGCCGATGTCGGGAATGTCGGCCAGCGTGTCAGGATCGACGACGCGCAGGTAGTCGAGGCGCGCTGAAGGCTGCTGCGCGAGTACGCCGAGTCCGGTGGCGATGAGGGCAGCAGCGCTGGTGACTCCGGTTGCGATCTGCTGCTCGATGTGGCGCAGGGTGCGGCTGAGGATCAGCGCGCGGTGACGATCGTCTGCGGAGAGATAGCCGTTCCGGCTGCTCATGGCGAGCCCATCCGGCTCGCGCACGATGGGGCAGACGACGATTTCCAGCGGGAAATTGAGATCGCGCACCATGCGGCGGAGGATCGCAACCTGCGCGGCGTCTTTCTGGCCGAAGAAGGCCCGATCGGGCGCGACGATGTTGAAGAGCTTGGCGACGACGGTGGCGACTCCGCGGAAGTGGCCCGGGCGGGAGACGCCGTCGAGGCGGTCGGAGATTTCGGCAACTTCGACGAAGGTGGTGGCGCCGGGGGGATACATCTCGTCGACGGCAGGCGCGAAGAGGATATCGACCTCTTCGGCGCGAAGCAGGTCGCAGTCGGCGTCGAAGGTGCGCGGGTATTTGGCGAAGTCCTCGGTGGGGCCGAACTGCTTCGGGTTGACGAAGATGGTCGCCACCACGACGTCGCAGGCGGCGCGCGCGGCACGGATCAGCGAGAGATGGCCTTCGTGGAGGGCGCCCATGGTGGG
>DASSKX010000374.1:0-3031 GCA_035689925.1 Acidobacteriaceae bacterium | reverse complement strand
CGGTTGGGAATGCCGGGGGCGTGGGGACGTTCATCCCGCTGCTGATCCTGGTGGTGGTCGCGGCGGTGGTGGTGGTTCGGCATGGATCGGTGACGCACTTCACGGCGCATAACATGCTGCCCACGTGGGACTGGGACACGGTGAACTTCTGGTCGCAGATTGCGTTTGCGTTTACCGGGCTGGAGCTGGTGTCGGCGATGAGCGAGGAGGTGCGCGATCCGCGGCGGACGCTGCCGCGGGCCGTCTATGGAGCGGGCGCGCTGATCGCGTTCATCTACATTGCCGGGACGTTTGCGGCGCTGGCACTGGTGCCGGCGGCGCAGCTTGATCCGCAGAGTGGCGTGTTTCATGCCATCACGGTAGGGTCAGTCGCGCTGAAGATCGGGGTGCTGGGGATTCTGGCTGCTGTGCTGGTGACGGTTGGGAATGCCGGGGGCGTGGGGTCGACAGTCGCCGGGGTTGCGCGCGTGCCGTTTGTGGTGGGGATCGACCGGTATCTGCCGGCGGCGTTCGGGAAGATTCATCCGAAATGGAAGACGCCGTGGGTTGCGATTCTGGTGCAGGGGGGCTTGTCGGGAGCGATTCTGCTCATCAGCCAGTTCAACGACACGACGCGGGGCGCGTATCAGTTTCTGATCGACGCCGCGATCATTCTGTACTTCATTCCCTTCCTTTATATGTTTGCGGCGGTGATCAAGCTGGCGCGGCGAGCGGATCGGGCGGAGAATCCGCATGCGATTCTGGTGCCGGGCGGGCGATTTGGGGTGTGGGTCTGCGGGAGTCTGGGATTTGTCGTGGTCCTGCTTGGGATTGCGGTGTCGCTGATTCCGCCGGGCGACTCGTCGAGCAAGCTGAGCTTTGAGTCGAAGCTGGTGGGGGGGACGCTGGTGTCGATTCTGATTGGGCTGGTGCTGTATTGGCGGGGGGCGCGGGCGAAGGGGGCTGGCCTCAGCGGCTAAAGCCGCGTTTGGATCGCGGGCTCAGCAGTGCGACCTGAAGGTCGCACCTACCTGGCATGTTGGGCAGCGGCGTCAAAGTGATTCCCGAGGAAGATTCCCGCGGCAAAAGCCCTCTGTTTTGCTCGCATATTTGCACGGCCTGAAGGCGGTGACTTCTACCGCAGGCTCGCTCGCGCGAGCCAATCGACGCCGAACCGGCATTGAGGGTGAGTGCACTTCACCCGATAAACTGGAAACGATGAAACGACTGCTTGAGGGGTACGCTCGGTTTCGTAAGGACGTGTTTCCGGGGATGAAGGACCGGTTTCGGCTGCTCTAGGACCGGCAGCAACCGGAGTTTCTGTTTATCACCTGCGCGGATTCGCGGGTGCTTCCAAACCTAATTACGCAGACGGAGCCCGGCGACATGTTTCTGTGCCGGACGGTGGGGAATGTGATCCCGCCGCAGGGCGAGATGCCGGGCGGCGTCTCGGCGACGCTGGAGTATGCGGTCGAAGTGCTGAAGGTGAAGCACGTGATCATCTGCGGGCATTCCGACTGCGGAGCGCTGCGGGCGATCCTGCCTTCGAACCGCAACGAGACGCTCGCGCGTTTGCCGCTGAGTGCGCGCTGGCTGGGCTATGTGGAGCCGGCGTGGCGGTATCTCGACCCGGGCGTGAACCGCGAGGACACCCATGCGCTGCACACGGCGATGATTCATGCGAATGTGATCGCGCAGGTGGACAACCTGAAGACGCATCCGGAGGTCGCGCGCGGAATCGCGATGGGGACGCTCGAGGTGCATGGGTGGTACTACGACATTCTGACCGGGGCGATTGAGGCGTACGAGGAGCGGGAGCGGCGGTTTGTGCCGCTGGAAACAGCAGTTGTTGGTTCTTAGTTGTTGGTTGTTGGTTGTCTCTGGGGTGGGCTCGCGCGAAGTGTACTAAGAACTGACAACTAACAACCAGCAACTGCGTCAGTGGACGCCGACGGGGGCTTTGCCGGGTTTGGCTTTCTTGAAGAACCAGACCAGGATTACGCACAGGAAGCAGATCAGCGAGGTCCAGCGGAAGACATCGATGAAGGACCAGAGCAGCGCCTGACGGCCGAGCTGCTGGTAGAGCGTCTGTGCGGCCGCGCCGGGCGCGTTCGGTGAGGCGGTCCGATGGCTGAGGTACGCCGAGAGCGCGTTCAGGTGCTCCTGAAACCAGTACTGGGTGCGGGGAGCGTAGGCGGCGATCTCGGTCTGGTGGAGGTCGGTGCGGCGGACGAGGAGCGTCTGGGCGATGGAAATGCCGATGGAGCCGCCGACGTTGCGCACCAGGTTGAAGATACCGCTGGCGTTGCCGATTTGGTCGTTGCGGAGCGTGGCGTACGCCTGGGTGGTGATGGGAACAAAGACGAAGCTCAGGGCGAATCCCGTGGCAACGATGGGGACGAGCAGGGTCCACGGACTGATGCCGAGGTTCACGTTGCCGAAGACGAGCGACATGATGCCAAAGCCGATGAATCCGAAGGTGAGCAGATAGCGGGCATCGACTCTGTTCGTCAGGAATCCGATCACCGGCATGCCGAGGATGGAGCCGATGCCGCGCGGGCCGACGACCAGGCCGGCGGCGAAGGCGGTGTACCCCAGCAGTTCCTGATAGAAGAGCGGCAGGATGGTGATCATCGAGTAGATGCAGAGGCCGAGCAGGACCATGAGGCTGCAGCCAAGCATGAAGTTCCGGTCCTTGAGCGTGCGCAAGTTGACCAGGGGGGTGCGGTTCCTCCACGAGTGAATGACGAACCAGGTGAAGGCGATGATCAGGATGAGGACCGCCCAGCGGATCCAGACGGCTCCGAACCAGTCGTCCTCCTGGCCCTTGTCGAGGATCACCTGGAGGCAGCCGGTCCAGACGGCGAGCAGGCCAAAGCCGATGCCATCGAATCGGCTGGCTTTGGCTTTTGAAATGTACGGCGGGTCGTTGACGTAACGGCTGATCATGAAGACGGCCAGCGCTCCGACCGGGATATTGATGTAGAAGGCGTAGCGCCAGCTGTAGGTGTCGGTCAGCCAGCCGCCCAGGGTGGGACCGAGCACCGGAGCG
>DASSKX010000373.1:0-2060 GCA_035689925.1 Acidobacteriaceae bacterium | reverse complement strand
TGCATCTTGTCCCAGGCGGCGCGGAGTTCCTGCGGATTGGGCACGCGGGAGAGGACGCCGGCGTTCATGGGTGTGTCGACCGTGCCGGGCGCGATGCAGTTGACGCGGATGCCGGCGGAGGCGTATTCGCGGGCCATCTGGCGGGTCATGGCGATGATGCCGCCTTTGCTGGCCGCGTAGTGCGGGTAGCCAGGGAATCCGAAGAGCCCCTGGATGGAGCTGATGTTGACGATGGCTCCGCGGCGCGTCTGGAGCATGCCGGGGAGGACGTGCTTGGCGCAGAGGAAGGTGCCGACGAGGTTGACGTCGAGGATGCGGTGCCAGTCTTCGAGCTTGAGTTGGTGCGCGGGAGCTTCGTGAGCGATGCCGGCGACGTTGAGCAGGACGTCGATGGTGCCGAAGCGGTCGGTGCCGGCCTGGACGAGGGCTTCGACTTCGGGCTCCCGGCTGATGTCGGTGCGGACGAAGAGGCATTCGCCGCCGGCTTCGCGGATCTCATGCTCGGTCTGCGCGGCGGCCTGATTCACGTCGGCGGCAACGACGCGGGCGCCCTCCTGGGCGAAGAGCTGCGCAATGGCTTTGCCAATTCCCATGGCGGCTCCGGTCACCAGAGCCACGCGGTTTTGCAAACGCATTTCGGGGAGACCTTTTCTTTGTCTGAGGCTGCCAACATATCACGCCGAGGGGTAGTATTGAAAGCATTCATTTCGGGGAGAACAGGCGAGGTGCGGTGACGATGGGCGCAGAGAAGATCATGAGGCCCGCGGTGGAAACCATTGCCGATAACGGCGATTTGTGCGGCGAGGGTCCGCACTGGGATGAGCGCGAGCAGGCGCTCTACTGGACGGATATCGATGGGCAGAAGTTCTACCGCTATTTGTGGCGCGACCGGCGGCATGAGCTGCTGCATGAGGGGTTCACGATCAACGGATTCTGCCTCCAGGAGGACGGCGGGCTGGTGACGACGAGCAGCCGGGGTGCGTGGCTGGTGAAGCCCGGAGCCGAGCCGTTGTTGCTGGCCAGCGAGGCGGATGGACAGGAGTGCCGGCTGAACGACTGCCTTGCCGATCCGGAGGGGCGGGTGTACTCGGGGTCGTATCACCTGAATCCGGATGGGACTTCTCCGCCGAGCTATTTGTTTCGCATCGACACGGACGGCAGCGTGCACATTGCCGATGAGGGGATTTGCTTTTCGAATGGGCTGGCGTTTTCTCCGGATTGCCAGACGCTCTACTTTACGGACATGGTGGCGCGGTGCATTTACGCGTACGACTGGCGGCGGAGCGATGGCGCGCTGAGCCGGCGGCGGGAGTTTGTGCGCGTGGATCGGTCGGAGGGGATGCCGGATGGGCTGACCGTCGATGCCGAGGGATTTCTGTGGATCGCCTATTGGTTCGGCGGATGCGTGACGCGGTACGATCCCGACGGCAAGCGGGAGCGGAAGGTGGAGCTTCCGGCGACACAGACGTCGTCGCTCGCGTTTGGGGGGCCGGAGCTGGATGAGATTTATGTGACGACGGCGGCGATGAACAATTGCCTGATGCTGGCGCCGGAAGGGTACGATCCGTCGCGGGTGTTGGTCGGCGGGGCGCTGTATCGGTTCAAGGCGGGCATTCGGGGGAAGGTGAAGTTTCGGTCGCGGGTGCGGAAGGGGTGAACCTCGCAGCTCGTGTTCACGCAGAGGACGCGGAGAACACAGAGACGGAAGATTCCCTGGAGTGGGGCTGAGCCTCAGCGGCTGAAGCCGTTTCCCTGGAGCAGCTCTGCAATGCGCGGCATGAATGCCGCGCCTACCTTGGAGCTGATGAAGCGCGGCGCTCGCTCGCTATCCCATGTCTCCAGAAGCAGGAGACACGGGGCACCCAGTCGTTTCTTTGGAAAACTCCTGACTGCAGCGGTAAGGATGAGGCGCAGGGATCCTTCGCTTCGCTCTGATGACGGCGTTGTCAGTCGAACACGGAGTCGTAGCGAGAACCGGTGGACATCAGGTGCTCGATTTTTTGCACGGGCTGGATGCCGCCGCGGGCGCCAACACCGGTACAGTTGAGGGCGGCAGCGGC
>DASSKX010000372.1:0-2575 GCA_035689925.1 Acidobacteriaceae bacterium | reverse complement strand
AGCCGCTCGCGCGCAGGCGGACCAAGGGCGCAATCGCCACCAGCACAATGGCGGAGACGAGCGCAGACCCTACCCAGCGCGTTGCGAGCCATCGCTGAATCATCGAAGGACCTCAACCCTACACCCTGTCCCCTGCGGTTTACACCCAGCCTCCATCAATCACATGGTTCTGGCCGGTGATCGCCGAGCTGTCATCGGCCGCCAGAAACAGCACCAGCCGCGCCACTTCCTCCGGCGTCAGCATCCGCTTCAGGGACTGCGCCGCCAGGATCTGCGCCTGATACTCCGGCGTGAACCACAGCCGCATCTGCCGCTCCGTCGCGATCGCTCCGGGCATGACGCAGTTCACGCGAATGCCGTCCGGCCCCAGTTCATGGGCCAGCGTCTTGGTCAAACCGACGATGGCCGCCTTCGCCGTCACATACACCGGCACGTTCGTCGACGGAATCACCCACGCAATCGAACTCATGTTGATGATCGACCCGCGCCGCGCCTGGCGCATCGCCGGAATCACCGCCTGGGTGACGAAAAACTGGTGTTTCAGGTTCACGGCCATGGTGCGATCCCAGAACTCCGCCGTAACTTCGTCGATGGAGTGGCGCGTGTCGTTCCCTGCGTTGTTCACCAGCACGTCCACCGTGCCGAAGCGCTGCAGAATCGTCTCCACCGCGCGCGTGATCGCAGCCGTGTCCGTCAGATCGCACGCAAGAAAAAGCGGCCGCTCCGCGCCTTCAGTTTCGAGCCGCGCAGCAAGGGCTTCTCCGGCCTCGCGTTGCACATCGAGAAATGCGACCCGCGCGGCATTCGCAGCGAAGGCTTCGACGATTGCCTGCCCGATCCCGCTCGCGCCGCCCGTCACCACCACCACGCGACCGCGTAGGCTGGGATAGCTCGCAAAGTTCCCCGCATCACTCATCGCTACCGATCATAGGGCAGCACGAGATGTGTCATCGTCACCGCGTCCGGGAACCGTCGTCTGAGAACGATGGCCCGGGAATTCATCGCCCGGCGATTTACTGCGACCCACTGCCGGAGCTATAGTGGCTTTTCTTCAGAATCGACCGCGCCAGCGGTGCAGGAGCAGGCCATGTCGGATTCCAGCAACAACTCCCGTCCTCCGGAACACGAGCGCAAAGGCATCTCGCGCCGCGGCTTCCTCAAAGGCGCCGGCATGACCGCCGCCGGTACCGCGCTGCTCGAAGGCGTTCAGACGCTGCGAGCGGAAATGGCGCCCGAGGCTGCCTCCGGCGCTCACGAACTCGGCCCCGGCCCGGTGCCGATGCAGCTGCACGTGAACGGGAAAGAGCACACCGTTCAGCTGGAGCCGCGCACCACGCTGGCGGACGCGCTCCGCAACCACCTCGGCATGACCGGGACCAAGGTCATCTGCGACCGCGGCGCTTGCTCCGGCTGCACCGTCCTGCTCGACAAGATGCCGGTGAACAGCTGCATGGTGCTCGCCATCGACGCCGTCGGCCACCACATCACCACCATCGAAGGCATCGCCCCCGAGGGCGAGCTCCACCCGGTGCAGGCCGCCTTTATCCGCAACGACGCCATGCAGTGTGGCTTCTGCACGCCGGGCATGGTCATGAGCTGCGCCTCGCTGCTCGAGCACAACCCGCAGCCCACCGAGCACGACGTCCGCCGCGCCGTCTCGGGCAATCTGTGCCGCTGCGGAACCTATCCCAAAGTCTTCGCCGCCACGCTCGAGGCGGCTGGACGCACACGTCAGGCATAAGGGAGGCGCGCGATGAAGAATCATCCTGAAGAGAACGCATTTGCGGCACAGGCCGCAGCCGCTCCGCCTAAAAAGTCCGTGAGCATGCCGGTGGGCGTGCCCGGCTACACGCTGCACGACGAAACCCGCCAGGTGCCTCCGAGCGAGCCTCCGGTTTGGCCCACGAACAAAGACCTGCGCTACGTCGGCCACCACACCGAACGCTACGACGGCCGAGCCAAAGTCACCGGACAGGCGCGCTACACCGCGGACGTCCAGTTGCCCGGCATGCTCTGGGGCCGATTTGCCAGCGCCGCGGTTCCGCACGCGAAGGTCGTCTCCGTCGACACATCCGCTGCCGAGAAGTATCCCGGCGTCCGTGCGGTGTACGTTCTCCAGCACATTGACGGCAACGCCGAATTGCGCGACGCCTCTCTCGATCAGGGCAAATACCCGGTCGTGCGCTACGCCGGCCAGCCCGTCGCTGCCGTCGCCGCCACCACGCCCGAAGCCGCCGAGGAAGCCGCTGCGCTGATCAAGATCCAGTACGACAAGCTGCCCTTCGTTGTCGATCAGAACAAGGCGCGCGCCGCCGACGCTCCGCTCGTCTTTCCCGGAGCCGCCGATGCCGAGGGCAGCGCCGGCGGCGGAGGCGGCCCGCGCGACGTGAAGCAGACCGGCAATGTGCACGGCCCTTCGCTGCACCGCATCGGCGATGTTGAACAGGGTCTGAAGGACGCTGACGTCGTCGTCGAAGGTCACTACGTCACCCACGTGCAGACGCACTCGGCGCTCGAAACGCACGGCGTCGTCGCGGACTGGAAACCCGACATGCTCACCATGTGGGCCTCGACG
>DASSKX010000371.1:0-2576 GCA_035689925.1 Acidobacteriaceae bacterium | reverse complement strand
CGATCTGCTCGGCCAGCGTGACCGAATCCTGCACGGCCTCGGGATCGGCAACGTTGGCCGCGCTCGCCTTGTTCACCGGGATCGGCGGCAGCGTCGTGTTCGGCTTCGTTCCAGTCGCCTTCCAGTCGCCGAACCATTTTTCGATGACGCTTTTCGCCTCATCGGGCGTGACGTCGCCGATGACGACGATGGTGGTGAGGTCGGGCCGCACGGTTGTATCGTGATAGGTCTTCACGTCGGGCAGCGTCAGCTTCGACACCGTTTCCGGCGTTACTTCGCGCAACACCGGGTCGCCCTCCGGCAGCAGCCGCACATCGAGCGCACGCTGCGTGCGATAGCCCGGACTCTTCATGTTGCCCGCGACGAACTGAGCGGTCTGCTGCTGCGTGATCTTGAAGGCCTGCTCCGGCAGCGCGGGATGCAGTTCGTTGTCGGCCAGCAACTGCACGCCGCGCGAGAAGTACTCCTTCAGCACTTTGAGCGAGAAGCCGAAGCCCGCGTTTTCATTGGCGGCGATGTCGTCGAGAGCCTTCTGGAAGGCGATGCGGTCGAGCGAGGTGGTGCCGTAGGAATAGAGGCCGTCGAGGATGTCAGAGACCCCTTCCTGGTCCTTCGGCGTCTGCAGGTCGGAGTTATGGTCGACGCTGCCCATCACCGTGACGGTCGGGCTGGTCCTGTCGGTGCGGACGATCAGCCGGATGCCATTCGCCAGCTTCGTGTCGGAAACCTGCAGGTAGTTCTCGGGCACCTGCAGCTGGGTCAGCGGCTTCGCAGCCCACTCGGGCAGTTGCACCGGCTTGGTCGGCGGAGTCGTCACCGTCTCCTTGCCACCAAAGCCCTTCGAAGCAACGGGCGCGCCGGTCGGGACCGGTTTCAGCGTCGCGGTGATCGTCGGCGCGTTCAGCAGATACTGCTTCGCGACGCGGTTCACGTCCGCGAGCGTGACCTTGCGGATGGCATCAATGTCTTCCTCCGGAGATTTGCGTCCCTCGGCGGCCAGAGCATTCGACCACACGGAGGCCAACTCGGAAATCGAGTTGCGCTGGAACTCGGCCTGCGCAATCTCGGCGCGCTTGGCGGCGTCGACCAGGTCGGCCGGTACGCCATCCTGCGCATACTTGTTGATGATCTGCCGCATCTCCTCGATTGCCGGGGCGGTATCGACGCCCGCTGGCTGCGCGACCACGCCGTAGCCGACGCTGGCCTTCGGGTAGGTCTCCGCGACGCCGAACTCTGCCGCGAGTGCTTTGCCGGCTGGAACCATGCCGTAGAGGTCGGCGCGCTGGCTCGCCAGCACGTCGGCCAGAATCTGCATCGCCGCGTAATCCGGCGAATCGGTGCCCGGGAAGCGCCACGCGATAAACCCGAGCACATAGGGCAGATTGCTGTCGAGCGTGAAGCTGTCCGTCTTCATCGGCTGCAGCTTGATCTCGGGACGCGGCGGCAGCGGATGACTCGGAATGTCGCTGTACAGTTGTTTGATCTTCGCCAGCGTCGCCGTCGGCTCCACGTCGCCCACGATGACGAGGATCATGTTCGACGGCGTGTACCACTTCTGCCAGAACTCCTTCAGCATCGCGCCTGTCGTCTTGTCGAACGACTCGCGCGTGCCCAGCGGATCGTGCGCGTAGGGCGTGCCCGCGAACATCTCCTGGTTCAGCCGGTTGACGAATTTATAGGTCGGGTTCGACAGGTCGCGCGCCACTTCCTGCTCGATGGCGCCGCGCTCGTGTTCCCACTCGGCGGCGGAATCTTCGACCCCCCGCAGGCAAGCCGCCTGGGCCTGCAGCGCGACGTCAATGTCGGCGGCGGGAACGGTCGCGAAATACTGCGTGATGTTCTGCTGCGTATCGGCGTTGTTGTCGCCGCCCAGCAGCGCGAAGATCGCCGCGGTCTGGTCGGCGGTCATACCCTGGCATCCGCGGAAGGCCATGTGCTCCTGGGCGTGCGCCATGCCGGGGAAGCCCTCCGGCGTCTCGTTGCCTCCGGCCTTGAAGTTGGCCATCACGGTGACGACCGGCGCGAGCGTGTTCCGGATGATGACCACCTGCATGCCGTTGGGCAGCGTGGCGCGCGTCGGCGGTTCGGCTTTGGGCGTCTCCGGCAGGGCCAGGCAGGGCAGTGCGGCCAGCGAGAACACCATGGTGGGGATGGCCACTTTCAGAAGAGACAAGGCGCGTAGTTTCAAACCGATCCTCCGCAGAATCCTTGTCTGGAATGGTAACGGAGGGCGGGGAACTTGTGGGCGGGAGCTACTCAAGCTTGCGCATCACGTCCCGCGCGCGCAGAGCCCGGAACATCCGCGCCTCAACGTATTTCTCCGGCTCGCGGCGCTCGAGCGCGCGCAGCAGGGCATTGCGCCGGCCATCGAGATCGGTGGGCAGAATCGCGGACATATCCTCAAAAAGATTGGCGCGCAGGCGCTCGCCGTCGGGTTGGTCCATGTCGCGCAGCACCGCCTGCTGGATATCTTCCGAGCAGACCAGCTGGAGATCGGGCAGGATTTCTTCGGTGCGCAGCAGATACGGCTCGCCGTGCCGCTTCAGCTCCGGGGTCTCGCAGTGCGGATTTTCGCC
>DASSKX010000370.1:0-11642 GCA_035689925.1 Acidobacteriaceae bacterium | reverse complement strand
GCGAAGTCCTACGACACCCCGGGCACCGGGATGTTCTCTCCTGAGATTCTGAGTCCGACGGTCGACCGGCTTGCGGAACTCACCGGCGGAGGGCAGGCGCTTGAGTTCGCGATCGGAACGGGCCGGGTGGCCGTGCCACTCAGGAAACGAGGCATTCGCGTGACGGGGATCGAAGCGTCGCACGCGATGATCGCTCAATTGCGGACGAAGGCTGATGAGACGACGATTCCCGTTTTTCTCGGTGACATGGTCACGACCAGAGCTCCCGGGAACTACACGCTGGTCTATCTCGTCTACAACACGCTATCGAATCTGCTAACGCAAGCCGAGCAGATCATGTGCTTTCGCAATGCGGCCCGTCACCTGAGCGCGGGCGGTCGTTTCGTGATTGAGCTTGGAGTGCCCGAGCTCCGCAAGCTTACGCCTGGCCAGCAAGCCATCGTCTGGAATGCGGAGCCAGACTATATCGGCCTCGACACGTACGACGTGCTCCACCAACGAGTGGTATCGCACCATTTCAGATTTGGCGAAGGCCGCCAGGCTGAGGTGTTTCGCTCACCCCACCGCTACATTTGGCCTGCGGAGTTGGACCTTATGGGCCTTTTGGCTGGATTTGAACTGGAAAGCAGGCATGCGGACTGGATCGGGTCCCCATTCACAGCCGAGTCTCGCGCGCACGTCTCTGTCTACCGCCTTTTGGAACACGAGGCCCCTCAAGCAACGGTCGACGATACGCATTAGCGCCGCGTTCCAATATCAAACTGAGAGCCCTATCAATGGACCAAGCACATTCCCTTTCGCCCGTTCTATGATGTTGCGGCGTACACTCCACCCGCGAAGGAGACTCCGGCAGCGATGAACACGAAGAGCAGCAACGGATCGAAGAAGACCGGCCGCACCCTGATGGCTACAGCACTGGCGGCGGCGGTGTTCGCCGCGTGCCCCATGGCGCGGGCGGCGCAGGGCGGCGACCATGGTCAGCTGCAGATCTACTTCATCGATGTGGAGGGCGGGCAGTCGACGCTGTTCGTCACGCCGGACAAGCATTCGCTGCTGATCGACACGGGCTGGCCCGGGAACTCCAGTCGCGACGCCTCGCGGATTGCCGATGCGGCGAAGCAGGCGGGCATCAGCAAGATCGACGACGTGATCCTGACGCACTATCACGTCGATCACACCGGCGGCGTGCCGCAGCTGGTCGAGAAAATTCCGGTCGGCACCTTTATCGATCACGGACCGCTGCGCGAGCCGGGCGACAAGGCCACGGCTGAGGTCTATGCCGCGTATCAGAAGGTGCTGGCGAGCGGGAAGTATCAGCACATCGTGGCGCATGCCGGAGACGTGCTGCCCATTCCCGGCATGCACGTCAAGGTCATCTCCGCCGATGGGGACCTGATCAAAACGCCGCTGGCAGGAGGCGGCGAGCCCGATACGTACTGCTCGAAATCGGAGAAGCGGCCGGCCGATCAGACAGAAAATGCGCGCTCGGTGGGCGTCGAGATCACGTTCGGTAAGCTGCGCATCCTCGACCTCGGCGACCTGACGTGGGACAAGGAGATGGATCTGCTCTGCCCGAAGAACGTCATCGGGCACGTGGACCTGCTGATCGTCTCGCATCATGGCTGGTACCAGAGCTCGAGTCCGGCACTGGTCGATGCGGTGCACCCGCGCGTCGCCATCATGGACAACGGGGAGAAGAAAGGCGGGTCGAAGCCGACGGTGGAGCGGATTCGCGCGATCCCGGGGCTCGAAGCGGAGTACCAGCTGCACTACTCCGATGAAGCCGGGGCGGATAATCCTCCGGAGAAATTCATTGCCAATGTGCAGGGGCCGGACAGCGGCTACGGCATTCACGTGACCGCGGACGCGAACGGCACGATCACGGTCGTGAACGATCGGACCAAAGCCAGCGCGAGCTATTCTCCGCGCGGCGCTTCGGCCGGCAGCGTGGGCGGACGATAACTTGCCGAGTTCCCTTTCTGCAACGCGATGCCGCGGTGCGTCATCGAAGCAAAGACGAAAGTAATCTAAAGTCGCGGGGCTATGCAGTGGGTTTGATATCCTCTGCGCAGCATCGTTTTGCGTTCACAACACTCCTCCGCGCCGCAACGGGGCGCGCTTTTGAACCCGGATTGACGAGGGAACTGTGCCGCCACAAAGCGAAGTGCGATGGTCACAACTGAAGGTTGGCGTTCTGGTGATCGTTGCACTGTGCGCGCTGGTGGCATTGATCTTCCTGATGTCGAACAGCGCCGGCGGGTTCTTCTCCGGGCATCTGACGATTCGGTCATACTTCGAAAATTCCGCGGGGCTGAAGGTGGGCGCGCCGGTCAATCTGCAGGGCGTCACCATCGGTTCGGTGAAGAACATCATCATCGACCCTTCGCGGCGGCTCACGCCGGTCGAGGTGGTCATGCGGGTGAGCAAGGGCTGGCAGAGCCAGATCCACAGCGATTCGAAGAGCAGCCTCGAGACGGTCGGGGTGCTGGGCGACACCGTCGTCGACATCGACAGCCGCTCCGCTACTGGTCCGCCTGTGCAGAACAATGCGGAGATCGGCACGACGGAGACGCCGAACCTGCAGGATGTGATTCAGGCCAGTCAGGGGACCATCCAGCGCCTGGATACGATTCTGGATAAGGTGAACAAGATCGCCGATGCCCTGAGCACGAACAAGGGATCGATCGGCGCTCTGATCAACGACCGCGCTCTCTACAACAAAGCCGTTGCCACGATCGATGAGCTGCAGGGGCTGATCAACAGCATCAGCAGCGGCAAAGGATCGATCGGGAAGCTGGTGACCGACGACACGGTCTATGACAACCTGAAGCAGGCGACGCAAAGCCTGAGCGACGTGGCCAACTCGCTGAACGCGGGGAAGGGTTCGCTGGGCAAGCTGATCAAGGACGACACTCTGTACAACAACCTGAACGAGTCGACGAAGAACATCAATCAGATCACGCAGGACATCAATTCCGGCAAGGGTTCGCTCGGCATTCTGGCGAAAGACCCGGCCTTCGCGCGCAAGCTGAATGACACGGTGACGCGGCTCGACTCGATCCTGAACCAGATCGACAGCGGCCAGGGCACGGCCGGCGCGCTGATCAAGGACCGCAAGCTCTACGACCACATGGACGAGCTGATGCGGAACTCGAATGAGCTGGTCGTCGGCATCCGCACCAATCCGAAGAAGTATCTGAGCGGCTCGATTCACGTGAAGATCTTCTAGCTGCGGCAGGACCAGGCGGGTTTGTATCTCAAGGGTTTCCAGTCCTGCGTAACATGCGGCTGTCTGCGTCCACGTGGTATCGTTTCAGGTCGTAAACCAGAAGATTTTTCTGGTCTTTACTCCACCGGATGGTCCGGTTCCTGAGGGATTCTCATGCGCGCTGTACGCACTGCCTGGATGGCGACAGCCCTGTTGCTGTGCGCCTCCGCTCTTCCTGCTCAACAAGCCACATTCGCCAGCGACACCAGCACCTCACAAACACCCACCGAGCCCAAAGCGCCGCGCAGCTTCGACCTGAGCGCGATCGACAAGACGGCCGATCCCTGCGTCGATTTCTATGAGTACGCCTGCGGGAACTGGCGCAAGGCGAATCCCATCCCGAATGATCAGTCGCGATGGGGACGCTTCAACGAATTGTCCGAGCGCAATCGCTATCTGCTCTATGTCGACCTGAAGCGCGCGGCGGATTCGCCGAAGAGCGCGCTGCAGCGCAAGTATGGCGACTTCTTCGCGGCCTGCATGAACACGGACCAGGCGAACGCGCTGGGCAACAAGCCGATCCAGCCGGTGTTGCAGCGGATCGATGCGCTGAACGACAAGAAGCAGCTGGCTGCGACCATTGCGTGGCTTGAGGCGGAGAATGGCACGCCGACGCTCTTTCGCTTCCGGGTGGAGCAGGATCAGAAGGATTCGACGAAACAGATTGAAGGCGTCGGCCAGGGCGGGCTCACGCTGCCCGATCGCGACTACTATCTCGAAGACAATCCGCACATGCAGCAGATCCGCACGCAGTACCACGACTACATCGTGAAGGTGCTGACGCTGACCGGCGAGTCCGACGAGCAGGCGCAGAAGGATGCGGGCGAGATCATCGGCATCGAGACGGCGCTGGCCAAGCCGGCGCTGCCGCGGGTGGAGCTGCGCGACCCGGACAAGCGCTACCACATCATGACGCTGACGGAGTTGCAGCAGCTCGAGCCGGACTTTGACTGGAATGCATATTTGACCGGCATTCACGCTCCGAAGGTGGAGACGCTGAACGTGGGCCAGCCGGACTTCTTCAAGGCGGAGAACCAGGTGCTGTCCGAGCAGAGCCTCGACGCACTGAAGGCGTATCTGCGCTTCCACGTGATCAATGGCGCGGCGCCGTGGCTTTCGCAGCCGTATGAGAACGCCAGCTTCGAGTTCTTCCAGAAGACGCTGCAGGGCCAGGCGGAGCAGACGCCGCGCTGGAAGCGCTGCACCCAGATCACGGACCGCGCCCTCGGCGAAGCCGTCGGCCAGGACTGGGTGAAGGAGAACTTCCCGCCGCAGAACAAGCAATCGATGGAACAGCTGGTGGCCGCGCTGAAGAAGGCGCTGGCGCAGGATATCCAGTCGCTGCCGTGGATGACGGACGAGACGAAGAAACAGGCCGAAGAGAAGCTGGACCAGTTCCGCCAGAAGATCGGGTATCCGGAGAAGTGGCGCGACTACTCCGCGGTGCATGTGACGCGGACGAATTTTATCGCGGACCTGGAATCCGCGGATCGCTACGAGCTGAATTACGAGCTGAACAAGGTGGGCAAGCCGGTGGACGAGAAGGAGTGGGGCATGACGCCGCCCACGGTCAACGCCTACTACGATCCGCCAATGAACGACATCAACTTCCCGGCCGGTATTCTGCAGCCGCCGTTCTATGACTTCAGCAAGGATCCGGCGGTGAACTTCGGCGGGATCGGCGTAGTGATCGGCCATGAGATGACGCACGGCTTCGACGACGAAGGGAGCAAGTACGACGGGCACGGCAACGTGAAGAACTGGTGGACGCCGGAGGATCGCCAGAAATTCGACCAGCGGACGGATTGTGAGGTGAAGGAGTACAGCGGCTTCGAACCGGTGGCGGGCGTGAACCTGAACGGCAAGCTGACGCTGGGCGAGAACACGGCCGACAATGGCGGGATCCGCATCTCCTGGCAGGCGCTGCAGGACACCCTGAAGCAGCAGGGCAAGAGCATCGACGACAAGATCGATGGCTACACCGAGGCGCAGCGGTTCTTCATCGCGTACGGACAGGTGTGGTGCCAGAACATTCGGGATCAGGCCAGCCGGGTGGCGGCGAAGGTGGATCCGCACTCCCCGGGCATGTTCCGCGTCAACGGAGTCGTCAGGAATTTTGACGAGTTCGGGAAGGCGTTCGGCTGCCACGAGGGCCAGCCGATGATGCCGACGGACGCCTGCCGCGTCTGGTGAAACAGCAGGGTGTAGGGTTTAGAGGATAGGGTGCGGGGAACTGCGGCGATGCGCGCCGCGCCGCCTCGCCTACACCCTAAACGCTACACCCTATACCCTCGTCGCCGCCCCCACTTCCCAACCTGCGGCGCACCCGTCTAACGCGCAAGCGTGTTTTTCCATTTACAATGATCCGGGAACATCCCTACAACCTGGCCAGCGCGCTCCGCGGGGGCGCAACTGGTGTGAAGGAAGCGCATGAAGTTTAGGAATTTCGGCCGGGTCTCTCTGGCTCTGGCGGCATCCCTTGTACTTGGGTTTGGCACTCAATCCTGCAATTACAACTACACATCGGCGTACATCATCGTCACCGGATCCCAGTACAATCAGATCGCGTCCTATAAAGAGAGGAACGACACCGGCCAGCTTGTTCCCGCTCCTCACAATCCGCTCAGCTCCGGCGGATCCAATCCCATCCGCGCCGTCGTGGCGACCGGCGGGCGCTATGTGTATGTCCTGAATGAGGGCAAGCCCACCTACGACGCCACGGGCAATATCACCTGGAGCGACTCAAACGTTTCGATCTTCAGCGTGGGCGGCGATGGGACGCTGGCGTATCAGCTTTCTTATCCGAGCCAGGGCAACGGGCCGGTGCGGCTTGCGTTCAGCGCGAGCGGCAGCTATCTCTACGTGCTCGATCAGTACCAGCCGGGCAGCAACCCGAATACGACGCCGGGATCGCCGACCCAGTCGGCCGCCTTCCCCTGCTTCGACGCTGCGCATGGCGTGTACCGTCCGGCGGGCGACATCACGGTGTTCCAGGTGGACTCGGCGACGGGCCGCCTCTTCCTGGTCCAGAACCTGCAGCAGCAGAATGCGCAGGGCACGCCGCTCACCTACTTCCCGCTGGGCTGCAACCCGGTCGACTTCCACCTGACCAACGGCTTCCTTTACACGGCGGAGGCCAGCGATCCGGCGACGGGCAACAACCAGGTGGTCTATGCCTACGCGGTGAGCGCGACCACGGGTCAGTTGACGCAGGTCCCGGGCGGCGCGCAGCCGATCACCGGCGCGACCAACATCGGCGTGATCGGCGGCAGCTCCAACGGCTCCTGGATTTACGTGCTGGACAACGGAACGAACACGATCTACACCTTCCAGCCGGGCTCGAACGGGCTGCTGACGGCGACCTCGATTCCCTCCATCGGCAATAACTCCACGACGGCGGGGATGACGGCGCTGGCTACGGACAGCAATACGAAATACCTGTACGTCGCCAATACGCAGTCGACGGGACTGAATCAGACCACAAGCGCTCTTTCGATCTTCAATATCACGACCGGATCCGGCGCACTGGTTCCGGCTTCGCAGCCGGTGTACGGCACCGGTTCGACTCCGGTCTGCGTCTTTGAAGATCCCACGCACCAGTACGTCTATACGGCGAACGCGGGCAGCAGCGAGATTACGGGCGCCCACTTCGATCCCAACACCGGCGTGCTGACGGCGCTTCCCAAGGGTTCGACCTGGAAGACGATCGGCACTCCCACCTGGTGCACCTACAGCGCCAACCTCGACTAATGGCGGCGGACACGAAGCTGATGAAGTGGAGCATGACAGGCAAGCGGCTGCTGGCCGCCGCATCCATCGCCGCCACGGCGCTGACACTCACCTCGTGTGGCCCGGGCAACACGGTGGACTTCGTGTACGTGACCAGCAACCGGCAGAACCCTGGCCAGGTGGACGCCTATGTGGTCAATTCACTGACCGGCGCCCTGGTCAAGCTGCTGGACTCGCCGTATCCCTCCGGCGGCCGCAACCCCGTCTACGACGTCACCTCGCCGGACGGCAAGTACCTCTACGTCGCGAACCATGACGACAACACCCTGGTGATGTTCGCCATCGGCCCCAGCGACGGCAAGCTGTATCCACTGCAGACCGTCAACACACCGGGCACCGAGCCGGTGGCGCTGGCGATGAGTCCCGACGGCGCGACCCTGTATGCGCTGGACTACTACGCGCCGGCTACGCCTGGCCATCCGTCCTTCACCGACCTGAACCCAGGACCGGGCGCTGTGGTTGCCTTTCCGGTGGATAAGGCCACCGGCCGCATGGGCACGCCGCTCAGCGTAGGCGCTGCGAACTACTGGCAGGTGCAGTGCTTCCCGTCGAATCTGACGGTCACGCCGGATGGCACGCATCTGTACGTCGCGAACACGAATGCCGTCCTGGTGACGACCTCGCCGCCGGTCACCGGCACGGTGCCCAAGCTGCCGGCCACCTGCCCGACTTCGGGTACGGTCTCTGCATTTGCCATTGGAGGCAGCGGCGCGGCGCCTCTGACCGAGATTGGCAGCCCGATCAGCACCGGAGGAGGATCCGAGCCCACCGGCATCATCGCCGATCCTGCCGGGAAAGCGGTGTATGTCACCGATGCGGCGCTGAACCTGCTCTATACCTACACGGTCCAGTCCGACGGGAGCCTGACGCTGGGTTCGACCGTGGCCACCGGCACGCAGCCGATGGGAGCCGCAGTGGTCGCCGGCACCTCCGGCAACAAGTTCCTGTACGTGACGAATTTCTCGGCGGGGACGATCAGTTCGTATTCGCTCGCCTCCGGCGCGCCGGTACCGATTGCGACCACGAACGCGGGGTCGTCGGGTCCGCTGTGCATCCTGGTGGAGCCGGAACTGCAGCGGTTTATCTACACCTCGGACTACATCGGCGGATTTGTGGGCGGCGCACAAGTGGATCCGGCGAACGGGACGCTGATCCTCAACCAGAATTCTCCGTATCCCGGTTCGGGACAGCCGACCTGCGTGGCCGCGGTCACCCATGCGCGAGGACGACATAACGGGCTGTAACAGGATTCCGGCGGCATGGCCGGAGAGAAGTGTGACGGGAGACTTCCCGAAGATTGGCTCCCGCAAGGGACGAAGGACAAGCATGAAGTTGACGAGAATCGGCCAGGGGATCCTGGCCACAGCAGCAAGTCTGAGCCTGGGGCTGGGGATGTCGTCGTGCAACCCGGGCAATACGATCGACTACTTGTTCGTCACGTCGAACAGCGCGAACGCGGCCAGCAGCGGCCAGGTCAGCTCGTATCACGTGAACTCCTACTCCGGCGTGCTGACCGAGGTGACGGGGTCGCCGTTCTCGTCCCAGGGAAAGAATCCGGTAGCGGCGATCGCGACCCCGGACACCAAGCACCTCTACGTGGCGAATCACGACTCCAACAGCATCGCGGAATTCGCCATCGGCACCAACGGACAGCTTTCCTTCGGCCACAGCTACACCACACCCGGAACGGAGCCCGTCTCGCTGGCGATGAACACCACCGGGACTCTGCTGTTTGTCGCCGACTACTACCAGGCCGGGTTCAGTGATGCGACGCCGGGAGCAGGCGCGCTCGTCGTCTATCCCATCAACTCCGATGGCACACTGGGCACTCCGGTCGGCACCTCCGGCGCGGCATTTGCCCCGCTGCAGTGCTTCCCCGGCGGCGTGGCTGTTTCCCCGGATGGCAAGTACGCCTACGCGACGAACACCAACTCCGTGATCGTCACCACTTCGGCGCCGACGACCGGCACCGCTCCGGCGACGCCGGCCACCTGCCCTGCGCAGGGCACCATCTCCGGCTTCTCGGTGGCCTCAAACGGCACACTGACACCGCTGCCCGGCAGCCCGTACTCCGCCGGATCGACGCCGACCGGCGTAGCCATCGATCCAACGAGCCGCTTCCTGTACGCGACGGACAGCGTGCAGAACCAGCTGATCGCCTACCAGATTCAGCCGTCCGGCAGCCTGTATCCGCTGCCCAACGGCCCGTTCACGACCGGCACCTTCCCGGTAAGCGTCGTGGTGGATCCGCGCGGTCTCTTCATCTACGTGAGCAATTACAACTCATCGACGCTCAGCGAGTACGCGCTGACGCAGTCGACCGGAGCGCCCTCGGCGGGAGCAGCGGCCAGTTTCGGCACCAAGGCGCCGACGCCCACCTGCATCGTCGTCGATCCGTCGCTGGGCCGGTATGTGTACACAACCGACTTCACGGGCTCCTACATCACCGCCGGCGAGCTGAATCCGCATACGGGCGAACTGACGGGCGTGCAGGATTCCCCGTTCCCGGCGCACGGGACTCCGACCTGCGCCACTGCGGTTCCGCACGGGAACCACGCGACGCAGTTCACAACGGCAACGGGGTTGTAAGCATCTCCAAGACAAGGCAACAAGGGCCGCCTGCGGGCGGCCCTTGTTGTTCTTCGCGGGGAACGGTCCTCGGGCTGGAACGCGGACACGAAGGGCGCCGAATCCGGGATCGTCAGAAGGAGGCCGACATGGAGCGGACCGAGCCGACGAAAGAACCTTCGACATTTCTGCAGGCGTCCTATCTGCACGCATCCGGTCTGCAACCATCCTGGGTGCGCTACGTCTTCCCGCTCCTGGTCGGCGCCGGGGCGGTTGGCGGAGGCGTGCTGCTCGACGTGAGCCTTGGTATCGAGAACCGGCCCATCCTGTACTCCGACGGGTTCACCGCAATCCTTGCCGCGCTGCTGGCCTTTGTTGTCGGCCGCTACTACGAGCGGCTGCGGCAATCGGATGCAGAGCGGCTACGCGTGGCGGCGGACGTCAACCACCATGTGCGCAATGCGCTGACCACGGTGTTGTACTCCGTTCACGTGAAGGGCGACGCCGAGCTGATCCAGGTGACGCAGGACGCCGTCAACCGCATTGACTGGACGCTCCGGGAGGTGCTGTGGGAGACGGACCAGGACCCGTCGGTCAACGGAGCCAGGTAGCGGGGTCGGGGAGGATGGAAGCAGTCGTAGTCCGCAAGGAACAATCTGCGCCGGCTAGTCTCCGGGCACGGAGTGCGGGCGCTCTACCTGGCTGCGGAAGTATTCGAGGCTGAGGCGCAGTCCGGTTTCGAGGTCGATTTTCGGCTCCCAGCCCAGCAGCGTCCGGGCTTTGGTAATGTCCGGCTTGCGCTGCATCGGGTCGTCCTGGGGCAGCGGGCGAAAGGCGATGCTGCTACTCGATCCGGTGACGCGCAGGACCGCCTTCGCGCATTCGAGCACAGTCCACTCCTCCGGGTTGCCGATGTTCACCGGCAGGTGCTCGTCGTTCTTCGCGAGGCGCAGGATGCCGTCGATCTCATCGGAGACGTAGCAGAAGCTGCGCGTCTGCTCGCCCTCGCCGTAGACGGTGAGGTCCTCGCCCTGGAGGGCCTGCATCATGAAGTTCGAGATGACGCGGCCGTCGTTCTTCTGCAGCCGCGGCCCGTAGGTGTTGAAGATGCGGACCAGTCGCGTGTCGACGCCGTAATAGCGGTGATAGGCCATGGTGAGCGCCTCGGCAAAACGCTTCGCCTCGTCGTAGACGGAGCGCGGGCCGACCGGGTTCACGTGCCCCCAGTAGTCCTCGGGCTGGGGATGGACCTGCGGGTCGCCGTAGCACTCCGAGGTGGAGGCATGCAGGAACTTTGCTCGGTAGCGCTTGGCCACGTCGAGGGCATGTCGCGTGCCCAGCGCGCCGACCATCAGCGTCTCGACGCCGAGCCGTCCGTAGTCGACCGGGCTGGCCGGAGAGGCGAAGTTGAAGACGTAGTCCACAGCGCCGACGTCGAAGGGCACGGTGATGTCGCGCTGGACGTACTCGAATCGCGGCTCGCGATCCAGGTGCGCCAGGTTCTCCGTCGATCCGGTGGAGAGATTGTCGACGCCGACAACCTCATGGCCTTCGCTCAGCAGCGCATCGGTCAGATGCGAGCCCAGAAATCCAGCGGCTCCTGTTACTAAAACACGCATCAACATCGATCCTAAATGATGCAGAAGACAGGCGCTCTCGTCGAGCCGGGGCGGCTGAAGATGGCGGCGGCCCCCTCGCATCCGATAGCCTGAGAGCAGCCCATGCCGGAGCTTTCCTCAGAACGGATCGCTGACCTCGCGCGCGAGGCTGGCTTTTCTGCCGCGGGCATCGCTGCCGTGCCGGAGCCGGGGTCGCCAGAGGACCTGGAGGAGCGCTCCCGGTTCGATGGCTGGATTGAGGCCGGCCGCGCCGGCGAGATGGAATATCTGAAGCGCCGCAACGAAGCCGGCGCGCTGGTGCGTTCGTCACTGCGCGAGGCACTGCCCTGGGCGCGATCGGTGATCGTCTGCGCGGCGAGTTACAACTCCGCCCAGCCGCGCTCCACGGATCCCGCGCC
>DASSKX010000369.1:0-2894 GCA_035689925.1 Acidobacteriaceae bacterium | reverse complement strand
CCGCAGGGCAGACCTTCCGGGCGGAGGTGATCGATCCGATCGCGATGACCGTGACCCGCCTGCCGGATGCGTGCAGCGGCCCCACCCAGCTCAAGCTTCCCGGCAAGCCGCGGCAGGCGATTCTCTTTCGCAAGCTGAGCTGAGCGCAATTGCGAGCCTCGGCTGGCTGCGCCGGGGAGAATCCGGGCATCCCACTCGCTGTTGGTTCAAGGAGATGCTGATGGCTGCCAATCCCAAACCCAGCCCTGAATCCGATCCCACCGTCAACGCCAATCCCGACGCCTGCACGGAAGAAGTCATCGACCCGAAAGCGCCGGCGGGGAGCAGGACGTCCCTGGGCGCAAAGAGCGACTGCAATGGCCGTCCCGCTACGGACGACAGCGTTGTTGAGGCGATTGATGAGCAGGGTCCGATCACCACGCCGGAGGAGAATTCATCCCGCAAGTGACGCAAGGCACGCGTTAACGGCCGCCGCTGGGTGTCCCTTGTACATCGATACCAGCCGGGGTCAGGGGATCAGAGGGGGAGGGCTCCGTCCGCCTGCGCTGGCTTCAGAAAAGCTGCATCAGAGCGCGTACGCCGGCGATGATGCCAACCCACATCGCGCCGCTCACCAGCAGGCCCGCCACAATCCCGCGCGCGGGGTTGAGAGGATCGTCGTCGCGCCGGCGAGCCGGGATATAGCCGGCCTTTGCCTTGTGCCAGCGGCCTGCCGCGTCAAAACCCATTCCGGAACGAACCGCATCGATGGGAATCAGCATTGTTTTAGCTCCCTTACAACCAATGGCCCGTTGATCAGAACGAGGCAATCCTCGCAGATGCCTGACAGCGGTGATGTGACAAAAATCACCCCGGTTGGCCGCGGTCGCACACTGCAAGGGGAATTGGCGCAATTTGTCCACAGAGCGTCGTGGAAAACCACGCACAAACAGAAAGTGCGCCCCGCAGGGCGCACTCTGGTGTGGATGAGAACGGTTTAGGCGCGGATGCGGCTGCGCAGTTCCTCAGGAATGCGATCCTGGAGAACACGCGCCTGCTCCAGGGCTACGCCGGTCAGGTAAACGGGAGCCGGGGTGGCGATCGCTACCAGCACCCATGCCGCCAGCGAGGCCAGCAGGCCCAGCACAGCAGCAGCCTGCAGCGTCAGCACCAGTTCGGTGTGTTCCAGATGCAGCACCGCCACGGCGGCAGTGCGCAACGGCTCAATATGGTGAATCACCGCGAGAGCCAGGAGAAACGCCAGCACGGAAATCGTGCTGACCGTGATCAGGCTGACATCGATGGCACGGTGAATCCGCTGCCGCGAGCGGCAGTGGCTGCAGCTTGCGAGATGCTGCTCGTAGTCCGTGCGCATCTCCGGGGAGATCCCCGAAATGTCGTAACGCCAGCTTGAAAGTATGTCCCCGACGACGGGATCAGTGCATACACTCATCGTTGAGGTCCCTTTCTGCTCGCCCACAAAGCCGCAACGCAGGGGAGCGGCCAAAAAGTTTCCGTTGGGCGGCTTTCATTATTATAGGCATGTTTCACCCCAGGACAATAGATTCCATGGGCCTGTCCTGCTCTGCCAGTAACAGCCGATTGGCGAGCAGGTTCATCTTGTCCTCGAGCGCCCGCTCCGCCGCAATACGCGCCAGCTCCGGAAGATTGTTGCTCTCCGACAAGTGCGCGAGCACGACATAGGCCGCCTGCCCGTCGTAGCTGCGGGAGAGAAACTCCGCCGCGGCATTGTTGGACAGGTGCCCCACCCGGGACATGACCCGTTGCTTCACCGACCACGGATACGGACCATCGCGCAGCATGTCCAGATCGTGGTTGGACTCCAGCATCAGCACATCGCACCTTTTCAGGTGCACATGCAGATTAGATGGCATGTAGCCCAGGTCGGTGGCAATCGCCAGCCTTGCACCCTCAACCTCGAAGACAAACCCAACAGGATCAACAGCATCGTGAGGAATGGTGAATGGCAACACCCCGATATCCCCGATCCTGAACGGATTGCCGGCCTGGAAATATTCCACCGCGGGAAGGGCGGTGGGGTCCTTTTCCGGCTCGCTGAGCGTCTCCTCGACGGCAGCCTTTTCTTCGGCGTCGGGCTCCGGCGTGGGCATGGCCGCGGCCTGGCGTCGCTGCTCCAGCCACTCGGCGTAGGTGATGCGTTTGCGCGGAGTCATCCAGCGCACCCAGGCGCGATGCGTCGGCTCCGTCAGATAGACGGGAATCCCCAGCTTGCGCGCCGTGACCGCCAGACCCTGTACATGATCCTGGTGCTCATGGGTGATCAGAATCGCGTTCAGCGCCTCAGGCTCCTCGCCCGCCGCGCGCATGCGCTTCAGCAACTCGCGGCAGGAGAGCCCGGCATCGACCAGGATGCGGGTCGTCGCGCTTGAGACGACCGTGCTGTTGCCTTTGGAGCCACTGGCGAGCACCGTCATCCGCACCATAGAGCTAGAGCATACGACGGTTCGGTGTGGATGAGCCGTCCACAAAGCAACGGCAGTGACTCACTCGTAACCCCCCGGCGCCCGTCAGGAACTGTATTCGTAGAATCCGCGCCCGCTCTTGCGCCCCAGCCAGCCGGCATCGACCATGCGGATCAGCAGCGGGCACGGCCGGTATTTCGGATCGCCCAGCCCCTCGTGCAGCACGCGCATGATGTCCAGACAGACATCGAGGCCGATAAAATCCGCCAGCGTCAGCGGGCCCATCGGGTGCGCCATGCCCAGCTTGAACACTTCGTCGACGGATTCCGGCGTGGCCACTCCCTCCATCACGGCATACATGGCCTCATTGAGCAGCGGCATCAGCACGCGGTTCGACACGAAACCCGGCGCGTCGTTCACTTCGACCGGCGTCTTGCCCAGCTTCTGCGCCAGCTCCTGCACGGTCTCGTA
>DASSKX010000368.1:0-2376 GCA_035689925.1 Acidobacteriaceae bacterium | reverse complement strand
CACATTCCAGGAGCCGCGCGGTTCGTTCGAGTTCAATGGTTTCGTCACGTCCACCAAGGGCGGCGCCAGCCCCACCTGGTTCAACTCGTGGGCTGACTTCCTGCTCGGTTTGCCGAGCGGGACAGGCAAAGCCAGAGCGCTCTTTAATCCCACAGCGCTGCGCTGGTCGCAGTGGGCGGGATACGTCCAGGACCGCTGGCAGCTCAATCCGCTGCTCACCGCCACGCTGGGAATTCGCTACGAATACTACCCCTTCGGCTACAGCGACAATGGCAAAGGTCTGCGCCTGCTCGATCTGAACACCGGAAACGTCCTGATTGGCGGATACGGGGGCATTCCCAGGAACGACCATATGGACGTGGGCAACGGCCTCTGGCTGCCGCGGCTCGGCATCGCGTACCGCGTCACGTCCTCGACCGTGTTTCGTGCCGGCTACGGCATGAGCGCTGATCCGTACACCTGGCATGTCCTGCGCAACGCCTACCCGGCGGTCCTGCTCGATACCAACACCGCTGCGAGCACCGCAAACTACGTTCCCGCCGCCAGCCTGACCGGCCTCAACGCAACGGGTCTCGCTGGAGGAACCTACTCTGTCCCCACCGGCATCACTCTTGCCCCGTTACCCGATCTGAGCACCGGCGTCGTGCCGCTGCTGACCAACCCCAAAACCACCGGCATCAGCACCACCACGTTCGCCAATCCCTGGCGGCGCGGCTACATCAATTCCTTCAACGCGATGATCCAGCAACAGCTGAACACATGGTCATTCGAAATTGGCTACGCCGGTGCCCGCGCGGTTCGCCCGACCGTCAACATGAATGCCAACGCATCGCCTCCCGGGACCGGCAGCAAAGGAGGCATTCTGAGCCGGAGATTTGGCCAAAACCTCACCGGCACCATCAACGTCATCCAGCCATTCAAAAACAACTACTACGATTCGCTGCAGACCAAGGTGACGAATCGCTTCCACGACGGTTCCAGTGTCGGCGCCGCGTTTACGTGGTCCAAGGCCATCAGCTATGCGGATAACGAGGACCTCGGATCCCTCAGCTTCCCCTACCCAGCCTACTGGCAAAAGAACCGTGGCCCGGCGAGCTTCGACCGTACCGCCAATCTCGAGGCCTGGGGCGTCATGCAACTGCCGTTTGGCAAGGGAGAGCCCTTGCTGAAAACCGGTCCGGGCGCCTGGATCCTGGGTGGCTGGCTCATCGACCCGCTGATCAGCTATATGACCGGACTGCCATTCACCGTCGGCGCCCCGGGCGGATCCCTGAACGCCAACGGCTCCGCTCAGACCGCTGATCTGGTCCGGCCATTCCGGCGTCTGCACGGAAAACCGGCATTGCGGTGCTCCAGCGCAAGCTGCCAGTACTTCGATCCCAGTTCCTTCGCTGCGCCGCCGGCAGCGACCTACGGCAATACCAACCGCAACGAGTTTCGCGGGCCGTCGTACTTCAGCGGGAGTCTCAGTGTGCTGCGTGCTTTCAACCTGACGGAGCGCTTCAAGCTGCAGGTGCGAGCTGATGCGCTCAACGTGACGAATACGCCGCACTTCAATAACCCAAACACCTCGTGCCAAAGCGGACCTGGGAAGACCTGCACCGCGTCCAGCAACTTCGGAGCCATCACCAGCACCCTCCAGCCGGGCGGATTCTTCGGGCCGGACCCCGGCAACCGGGTGCTGTGGCTGGGGGCCAACGTGACGTTCTAAAGCACGCTCCTTGCGAGCAGAAGGCCGCAGAGGGAGGGCGCGGTACAGCTTTGAGACAAAGCCTGCGATGATAGCTGATGCCATGCGCCTGCAACGCTGCGGCCTCGTGTTTCTCCTTCTCGTTATGATCAGCGGTGGCTGCGTCGCCTCTGCCGAAGATGGTTCGCAGGGATGGCTGCGCTATGCGCCGCCCCTGCACACCGACGCGGCGGCCGAGTATCAGGCGATGCCCGCCGCCGTCGTGAATCTCGACCAGTCACCCGTCGCCATCACAGCGCAATCCGAGCTGATGCGCGGCGTGCGCGCCATGCTCGACCGCACGCTGCGCGTCGAGAAACAGCTTCCCGACTCGAGCGCCTGGGTCCTCGGGACCGCCGACGAAATCCGCACCGCCGTGCCGGAATATCATCCGCCCGCGCTCCGGCCGGAAGGTTATTCCATCAGCACGGTTTCCAGTCACGGCCACACGGACTGGATCATCGCCGGCGCGGACGCCCGCGGAATTTTGTATGCCGTCTTTCATGTGCTCTCCGACATCGGTCGCGGACAAGGCTTCGTCGGGATCCAGGGCAATGAGTCGCCCGCCGCGCCCATCCGCTGGGTCAATCAGTGGGACAACCTGAACGGCCGCATTGAACGCGGCTACGGCGGGCGCTCCATCTTCT
>DASSKX010000367.1:0-4616 GCA_035689925.1 Acidobacteriaceae bacterium | reverse complement strand
AGCCGGAGTTCGTTATTCGGGAGAGCGAAGGCGGCGAGTCGGCCTTCGCTCTGGTTCCCCCGGACATCTGCGTGTGTGAGGCCTGCCTGGCCGACAGCCGCGATCCGAAGAACAGGCGTTTCGAATACCCGTTTACCAACTGCACGAACTGCGGGCCTCGCTACAGCATCATTATCGATGTTCCCTATGACCGTCCGCTGACAACGATGGCGGAGTTCGCGATGTGTGACGACTGCCGCCGCGAATACGAGAACCCTGCGGACCGGCGCTTTCATGCTCAGCCCAATGCATGTCCTGTGTGTGGACCGCGGCTGCTGCTGTCGCAGGTGGATGACGAGCCCACGGATGCCGGTGGTACGCGCGCCATCCTGGAGCGCGTGAGCGATACCCTGCGCGCGGGCGGGATTGTCGCGTGGAAGGGCCTCGGCGGGTACCAACTCGCATGTGACGCGCGGAATGCTGCGGCGGTTGAGGAATTACGACGGCGCAAGCGGCGCAGTGAAAAGCCCTTCGCGATCATGGTCGGCGAGGTCCGCACGGCGGAGACGTTGTGCTTTGTGTCCGATGAGGAACGGGCAGTTCTGCTCAGCCCGGAGCGGCCGATCGTTCTGCTGCGACGCAGGCCTGACGCGGATCTGGCAGCGGGTGTGTCGCCCGGCAATCCGGCGACCGGTGTGATGCTGCCCAACACGCCGATGCACGATCTGCTCTTCCGCATCGCAGCCGAGCGGTGGGGCTCGGCTCCCGCGCTCGTGATGACCAGCGGGAATATCAGCGAAGAGCCCATCGTCACCGAGAACGCCGAGGCGGAGGAGCGACTCGCCGGCATCGCCGATCTGTACGCGCATCACAATCGTCGCATTCACACGCGGGTCGATGATTCGGTGGTACGAGTCATTGACGGTGCTCCGATGTTGCTGCGCCGGGCGCGCGGCTACGCTCCGCAGCCAATCTGGCTGGGGCGTGGCGAAGCCGAAGTCCTGGCATGCGGGGCCCAGCAAAAGAACACGCTGTGTCTGACACGCGCAGGTTTCGCCATTCCCAGCCAGCACCTGGGCGATCTGGAGAATTTTGAGACGGTGCGCTTCTTTGAAGAGACGCTGGAGCGGATGTGCCGCTTGTTTCACGTGAATCCCACAGCAGTTGCGCATGATTTACACCCCGGGTATCTGTCGACGCAACTCGCGCTGAAGATGCGCGGTGTGCAGCACTTTGGGGTACAGCATCACCATGCGCATATCGCCAGTTGCATGGCCGAGCACGGGCTCGACGGGCGGGTGATCGGCGTTGCCTGGGACGGCACCGGCTTCGGAACCGACCGCACCATCTGGGGCGGTGAGTTTTTGGCGGCTGATCTTAGAGGCTTCGACCGTTATGCGCGGCTGCGCCCTGTCCTGCTGGCCGGCGGCGACTCGGGCGTACGAGAGCCATGGCGCGTGGCACGCAGTTATCTGCTCGATACGTTTGACTCGATACCCGGCGATGGGCGCTGGAAGCAAATGGCGCCACCGGATCGGCTGCGCGTTGTCGATGCCATGCTGCAGCGTCGCGTGAACACGATTGCGACCTCGTCGGCGGGCCGGCTGTTTGACGCAGTCGCGTCGCTGATCGGGCTGCGGCACTCTGTCTCCTTTGAAGGGCAGGCCGCAATGATGTTGGAGGCTGCGGCGGATGCGTGGAGCGGCGCAGATCCGAAGCCCTATCCGTTCGTGCTGAGTGGCGCAGGACCGGTCGATGTGGACCTGCGGCCCATGATCCACCAGCTCGTCGCGGAAGCAGAGCACGGCACGGGACAGCAGGAGATCGCAGCGCGCTTTCATGCGACCATGACGGCCGTCATTCTGGAGGTTTGCCGGCGGATGCGAGCGGAGTTGCACCTGCGCCGTGTGTGCCTCAGCGGCGGCTGCTTCCAGAACCGGCTGCTGCTCGAGGGTTGCCTGCGCGCTCTGCGTCACGATGCTTTCGAGGTGTTCTTCCAGCGCGCGGTGCCAGCCAATGACGGTGGCATCTCGCTGGGGCAGGCGGCGATTGCGTGCGAGCTACTGCGGGAGGCCGATGCGCACGGCGAGGATCCCATGTCTCCAGGGGCAGGAGACATGGGGCACCCCAAAGCTCATTAAGCCGTCTTCGCGTGCTGCTCCTTCAGATTCTTCAGCAGCTCATCGATCTGCTCTTCCCTTTCGAGCGCGGCGAAGCGGTCCTCGAGCGAATCGTGGTCCATCAGCTGGCGCGTCGCCATGTTGCGGGCATCTTCGGTTTCGATGCGCCGCTTCATGCGATCGATGCTGGTGGACCGGTCGGATTTTCCGATGGCCTCCCGGGCCTGCTGCGCCCGGCCGACTACGCGCGCGCGGCGATGCTCGGCGATGAGAAGATCGCAGCGGCTGCGCGTCTCCTGCAGTTTCTGCTCGAGATGGCGCAGAGCGTTCTTCAGCGTCTCCACTTCGACCTTTTGATCCTCAAGCTGCTGCGCAAACCCGGCAGCCATCTGCTTCGCGCTCAGCGAGCGCTCCAGCGCGGCACGCGCCAGACCGTCGTCCGCCTTGCGAACCGCCATCTCGGCTTTGCGCTGCCACTCGGTGACAGAAGTTTCGTGCTCGACTCGCTTCTTTTCGAGCAGATGCTCATCGGCGATGGCGATGGCGACCTGCGTCTTGACCTGCATCAGCTGATTCTCCATGTCGAGCACCAGCTGCTTGAGCAGCTTCTCCGGATCTTCAGCCTTATCGATGAGGTCGTTGACGTTGGCTCGGAGCAATGTTCCTACACGTTCCAGGAGTGCCATGACGAATCTCCCTTCCTAAAACTTGCGGGCGGAGCGTCAGAGCTCTCCGCCCGGCTGGTTCATTTCGCGTCGACGATAGCGGTTGTTGCATGCCCATTTCCGTCGCCCCGCACGGCCATGGCCTTGACGTTGGCCATGAGCTCGCGCATATCCATGCCGGAGAGAGCCTCGAAGAGCGCCGGCACCTGCGCGGCCATCTTTGCCATATCTCCGGTGAGCTTGTTCACGCCCGCAGCATCTCCGCCGGTGGAAACGATGGTGATCTTGTCCACCTTGGCGAGTGGCTCGCTCATGGCGCGTACCACGTCGGGCATGTTGGAGATGAGGCGGTCGACGACGGCGGCCTGCGTCCACTCCTGGTACGCCTCCGCCTTCACGTTCATCGCCTTGGCTTCCGCCTCGCCCTTCTGGAAGATAACGGCGGCTTCAGCTTCACCCTGGGTGCGGATGGCCGAGGCGCGGCCTTCGGCTTCCATGGTGAGACGTGCCTTTTCCGCGGCCGCCAGTGCCTCGATGCGCTGACGATTGATCTCCGCCTCTTTCAGCACCGTCGCGATGAGTTCTTTTTCGTGGCGCTGGATCTCGGCTTCCTGCACCTTGATCTGCTGCTCTTTCTCGATCTGCTGGACCTTCACCTGCTCCGCGATCACCTGCTGTTGGGTGATGTTGGTCTGCAGCTCGTAGGATTTGTCGGCCTGTGCCTGCTGGCGACGGCTCTGCTCCGCAAACTGCGCTTTCTGGATGTCGAGATCGCGCTGCGCCTCGGCTTGTTTCGCCAGAGATGCGGTCTCGGCAATCACGCGCGCCTGATCGGCAGCCGCTTTGGCGACGGCGGACTCGCGCATGGCGTTCGCGCGCTGAATGGCCGTATCGCGCTCGGCTTCGGCGGCGGCGATTTCAGCATCCCGCTTGATGCGGACGATATCCGGGCGACCCATATTGGTGATGTACTCGTTCTTGTCGCGCACTTCCTTGATGGTGAACGAGACAACCTCGAGTCCCATCTTGCTCATGTCGTCCGCGCAGGTCGCGCGCATGCGGTCGGCGACCATCTCCGGCTCTTTCACGATCTGCTCAACGGTCAGCTGGCCGATGATGCCGCGCAGATGGCCTTCCATCACGAGGCGGATGAGACCTTCACGCTGGGGAGGCGTCTTGGTCAGGAACTGCTCGGCAGCGGTGAGGATCGACTCCTGGTCGCTGCGGACCTTGATCTGCGCAACGGCTTCGACGGTGACGGCGACGCCCTGCTTCGTGTAGAGGTCCTGCTGCGGCGCGACGTCGAAGGACATCAGTTCAAGCGACAACTCGCGGCAGCTCTCGACCATGGGGAAGATGATCGTGCCGTGTCCCTTGATGACACGCGGGCCGCGAAAGCCGTACACGATGAGCGCCTCATTTGGGCCAGCCTTGCGAAACATCCTGGCCAACATGCCGGACAGGATGATCAGCGCGAGCAGACAGGTACCGCCAATGACAAAGTAATAGGTGCTTGGCATAACGCCTGATCCTTTCCATCAGGACGGTTACTGGTGGTGGGTTGGGGTTTTCGCAGACGTGGACGAGGCCTCCCCGGCGATTTCGTCCCACGCCCGCACATACGCAATGCCGTGCTGGTAGCGCATCACCACAACTTCAGTGCCGCGCGCCAGCATGCCGCCCGCATCGCAGCGAGCGGGAACAAAATGGCGGCTGCCATTTTGCGAAAACTGAATCTCGCCGGTGCCCCCCTCCCGGATCGGGCTGGTCACCAGGCCGTAAACTCCCAGGACTGCGGTTTCCTCAGCAGTCAGTTCCTTTTCGTGCGGGAGCAGCACGCGGATGAGGAACC
>DASSKX010000366.1:0-5413 GCA_035689925.1 Acidobacteriaceae bacterium | reverse complement strand
ATCGTCCTGCCGTGCAGCATGGGCACACTTGCGGGGATTGCGAATGGCATGGCGGAAAACCTGATCGAGCGCGCCGCCGACGTGTGCCTGAAGGAGCGGCGGCCGCTGATTCTTTGCCTGCGTGAGACGCCGTTCAACAGGATTCACATCCGGAACATGGGGCTGGTCGCGGACGCGGGTGCCACGATTTTTCCTGTGATGCCCACGTTCTACAACAAGCCGATCGATTCAGATGCGATGGCGAAGCAGTTTGTCGATCGCGTGCTCGCCCACATCGGGCTGCCGCAGCCGGATTCCTACGTCTGGAAGTCCGATCTGGAAAGCTGACCGGCTCTAGGTCGTAAGCCGGACCAGCTGTTCCGCTTCGACACGCGGGCCGAGAATCGAGACCTTCGGCACCTGGCCGCGGGCCATAGCCACCTCGTCGCACTTGTAGAGGCGCGGGCAGTTTTGGCAATCCTTGAAGATTTTGTCGGGGAGTGCTGTGCGCTCTTCCACCTCGCGAAATCCGTAGCGAAAGAAGTAATCCGGAATGCGCGTGAACAGGCACACGCATCCGACGCCATGCTGCTCAGCTTCAGCCAGCAGGGCTTTTAGAATCTCGCCACCAACGCCATGGCTCTTCGCCTCCGGACGGACAACGATAGAGCGCACCTCCGCGAGATGCGGACCGTAGAGATGCAGAGCGCCGCAGCCGAGGAAAATGCCGCCCTCCGATTCGGCGACCGTGAAGTCGCGAATGTTCTCGCATATTTCCGCAAAAGCGCGGCGCAGCAGCGTGCCGTCGTGCGACAGGCTGTTGACCAGTTCGTAGATGTGTGTGGCATCCTGGAGACGCGCCTTACGCACCAGCATGAGCGGTCTCCTTGTCCAGTCCATACCGTTGCGCCAGCGCCCGAAGGCGGGCTTCAGTGGATTCGACAGCCTGACGGACGCGCCCCCGCGCGGTGCCGCCAATCACGTCGTGGCAATCGAGCGTGGCCTGAAGCGTGACGGCCGCAAAGAAGTCCTCTTCGAACTCTTCCCCGAACTGGTGCAGTTCGTACAGGGTCAGATCGCCGAGTTCGCAGCCTTTGTCAAGACAGTAGCGGACGGCGTTACCGATCTTTTCATGGGCCTTGCGGAAAGGCAGACCCTTGTGGACGAGGTACGTAGCGGCGGCCATTGCATTGAGAAAGCCAGCCTGCGCTGCATCCAGCATCCGATCGTGCCGGAAGTGAACAGCGGCGGTAAAGCTGGGCAGCAGCGCGAGCATGCCTCGCAATGTCTCAGCAATTTCGAACACGGGCTCCTGAGTCTCCTGCAAATCTTTATTGTAGGCAAGCGGCAGGCCCTTGATCAGCGTGGCGAGTGTCGTTGCAGCGCCAAGCAATCGCCCGCTCTTGCCGCGCAGGAGTTCCGTCAGGTCGGGGTTCTTTTTCTGCGGCATCGCGCTCGAGCCGGTCGAGAACGCTTCGGGCAAGTCGACGAAGCCGAACTCGGCCGTAGAGTAGACCGTGATCTCTTCAGCGAAGCGCGAGATGTGCAGACCGAGCGTGGACGCAGCCTGCGCAAATTCGAGGGTGAAGTCCCGATCGCTGGTCGCGTCTATGCTGTTCGCTGTCGGAGCGGTGAACTTCAACTCCTGCGCAGCGATGCTTCTGTCCAACGCCAGCGTGGCGCCGGCGACGGCTCCGGAACCGAGCGGACAAAAGTTGAGACGGGCGCGGCAATCCTCGAACCGCGAGATGTCGCGGAGGATCATTTCGACATAGGCGAGGAGCCAATGCGCTAAGAGGACCGGCTCAGCCCGCTGCAGATGCGTGTAGGCGGGCATGGCGACTGCCTCGGCTTCGTCGGCCTGCTCCAGCAGGGCAGATGCCCACGAGACAAGCTGCGCAATTGACCCGTCGATGGCCTCGCGAACGAACAGCCGCAGATCCGTGGCGATCTGTTCGTTGCGGCTGCGGCCGGTGTGGAGCTTCAGAGCTACGTCGCCGATTTCGTTCGTGAGTTCCAGTTCAACGAAATGATGAATATCTTCGGCCGGCGAGTTGGCGATCGCTGCAGCCGCCGATGTCAGCTGCCCTGTGTCAGGACCCGCCACACGCACAAGAACGCGATCGAGGCCGCTCAGTGTTGTTTCGACCTCGGCGGCGGTGAGAATACTGGCGGCAGCAAGGGCGCGGGCATGGGCTTTGCTCGCTGCAATCTCCTGCGGCAGCAATCGCCAGTCGAACGGGAACGACCGCTGCCATGATTCGAATTGCGGGTCGAGCGGTTCGCGAAATCGGCCAGACCACATTTTGGCGGATTGTTCGGTCATGGAGCTTTACTCGCCTTTCGTGGTCCCGTTGTTGAGCTGCGGCATCTCCGAGCCTTTGCTCAGGGTGATGAGCCCGCTTTCGGCGTAGGTGATCAGCTTGGCGCGGGTGTCGGTGATGTCGAGGTTGCGCATGGTGAGCTGGCCGATGCGATCGCGCGGGGAGAAGGCGGAGTCGGTCTTCTCCATGCTGAGGCGCTCCGGGTGGAACGTGAGATTCGGCGATTCGGTATTCAGGATCGAGTAGTCGTTGCCGCGGCGCAACTCCAGCGTGACCTGGCCGGTAACGGGGCGCGCGACCCAGCGCTGAGCGGATTCGCGCAGCATGATGGCCTGGGGATCGAACCAACGTCCCTGATACAGGAGGCGGCCGAGTTTGCGGCCGTTCTCGCGGTATTGCTCGATGGTGTCCTCATTGTGAATGCCGGTGATGAGACGTTCATACGCGATGAAGAGCAGGGCCAGGCCGGGCGCCTCGTAAATGCCGCGACTCTTGGCCTCGATGATGCGGTTCTCGATTTGATCGCTCATGCCCAGGCCGTGGCGCCCGCCGATGCGGTTCGCTTCAAGCAGAAGCTCAACCGGGTCACGAAATTCCCGGCCGTTGAGCGCAACCGGAAAACCTTCATCGAAGCGGACGGTCACTTCTTCGCCGCGGACGTCGACGTCATCGCGCCAGACAGCGACGCCCATGATGGGCTCGACGATCCGGATGCTGGTCGAGAGATGCTCGAGGTCCTTGGCTTCGTGCGTAGCGCCGAGCATATTGGAGTCCGTGGAATAGGCCTTCTCGGCAGACATCTTGTAGGCGAAGCCGGAGCGCTGCATGAAGGCCGACATTTCGGCGCGGCCGCCGAGTTCCTCGATAAAAGCCGGGTCGAGCCAGGGCTTGTACACCTTCAGACTGGGATTGACCAGCAGCCCATAGCGGTAGAAGCGCTCAATGTCGTTGCCTTTGAAGGTGGAGCCGTCTCCCCAGATGTCAACGCCGTCTTCCCTCATGGCGGTGACCAGCATCGTGCCGGTGACGGCTCGTCCGATGGGCGTGGTGTTGAAGTAGGTGACGCCCGCAGTCGAGATGTGAAAGGCGCCGGACTGCAGGGCGGCGATGCCTTCGCGCACGAGCGGCCCGCGGCAGTCGATCAGACGGGCATTTTGTGCGCCGTATTCGAGCGCTTTACGCGGGATGGCGTCATAGTCGGTTTCGTCCGGCTGGCCGAGATTCGCCGTGTAGGCGTAGGGCAGCGCGCCCTTCTGCTTCATCCAGTGCAGGGCGGCGCTGGTGTCAAGGCCTCCGGAGAACGCAATACCTACTTTTTCGCCGACCGGCAGCTGTTCGAGAATTACTGACATTTCATCCCTTTGCCGAGCAGCATCAGCAGCAGAGCCTTCTGCGCGTGCATGCGGTTTTCCGCCTGCTCAAACACGACGGATTGCGGGCCGTCGAGAACCGCGTCGGTCACTTCAGCATTGCGGTGCGCCGGCAGGCAGTGCATGAAGACGGCCGTCGGGGCAGCGTGCGCCATCAGGGCTTCATTGACTTGATAGGGCTTAAAGATCGGTGCGCGCTTCGTCGCCTCATGCTCGTAGCCCATGCTGGTGCACACATCCGTGTAGATCGCGTCTGCGTCTTTGACCGCAGCGACGGGATCGTTCACCAGCGTGACGTGCGATCCGGTGATGTTGGCGATGGCGCGGGCCTGCGCCACGATATCCGCCTTGGGTGCGTAGTTTTTTGGAGTGCCGACCGTGCAATGCGCGCCCAGCAGGGCGGCTGTCAGCATGAGCGAGTGGCAGACGTTATTGCCGTCACCGACGTAGGTGAAGTTGAAGCCGCGCAGATTGCCGAAGCGTTCTTCGAGCGTCATGAAGTCGGCGATCGCCTGACATGGATGCTCCAAATCGCTGAGCGCGTTGATTACCGGCACGCTGGCGTATTGCGCCATTTCAGTTATGGTCTCGTGCGCATAGGTGCGCAACACAATGATCGAGACCCAGCGCTCAACGTTGCGCGCAATGTCGGCGATGGACTCGCGCTCGCCCAGGGGCGATTGCGTCTGATCTACGAAAACCGCCGCGCCGCCCAGAGTGTTGATGGCCGTCTCGAAGGTCAGCCGCGTCCGCAGCGAAGCCTTTTCGAAGAACATGACCATCTGCTTCGCGTCGAGCGCCCAGCGATAGTTCGCCGGTTTCCGCTTCAGGTCGTGCGCGAGCGAGAGGATAGCCTCCAACTCGTTGCTGGTAAGGTCTCCGACAGAACACAGGTCGCGCCCCGCAAGCGACTCGTGCGGGATGCCGGGTTCGATTTCCTGAAGGAGTGCGGGCTTACTAGCCAAAGTTTTGTCCTCCTTTGGACGGAGCGGCAGCTGCTGTTGTGGCCCGTTGCTCGCTCAGGATTGCGTCGAGGGCGGCAATCGCTTCATCGACGTGCTGCTTTTGCAGGACGTACGGCGGCAGAAAGCGCAGGACGGTTTCGTCGGTGCGATTGATGAGGATGTGGCGCTTCATCATTTCGGTGACGACCAGCTTCGCGAGATCCGCGGAGTCGAGTTCGAGGGCGAGGATCAGGCCGATGCCGCGGACCCCGACGGCGGCAGAGTGCTTCTGCGCGAGAGCACTGAGCTTCTCACTGAAGTACGCCCCCACGTTGGCAATGTGGTCGAGCAGGTGCTCGCGCTCGATGCTGGAGATGACGGCCAGCGCAACGGCGCAGGCGAGCGGTCCGCCGCCGAAGGTGGTGCCGTGCATTCCGGCGTGGATGGCGTGAGCAGCTTCTTCGGTGCAGAGCATCACCCCCATGGGAATGCCGCCAGCCAGCGGCTTCGCGAGCGTCACCACGTCCGGCTGGATTCCGTAATGCTGATACGCGCACCACTTTCCGGTGCGGCCGAATCCGCACTGAATTTCATCGACGATGAGCAGAGCGCCGCTGGAGCGGGTCAGCTCGCGCACGGCCTCGAAGAATTCGCGCGATACAGGACGGACGCCACCCTCCCCCTGGATCGGCTCGATCACGATCGCGCAGACATTGTCGGAAAACTTCGCCTTCAGGTCGGCGATGTCGTTGAACTTTACGAACTCGACACCCGGCATCACCGGGCCGAAGGGCTC
>DASSKX010000365.1:0-3383 GCA_035689925.1 Acidobacteriaceae bacterium | reverse complement strand
CATCCTGGCCAGGTCCGCCTGACCGTCATGCAGAACCTGCTCTTCCTGAACGTGCCCACCGAGCGCGCCGGAGAACTCGCTCGCGAACTGGACAAGATCGGCCTCCGTGTCGAAGGCTCACAGTTCTGGCGCGGCGGCATCGCCTGCACCGGCACGGAATTCTGCAAGCTGGCCATCACCGAGACGAAAGGCTTCCTGCGCTGGCTGGTCGACGACCTCGATGAGCGGCTGCCCCAGTTCGATCAGCAACTCCGCCTCCACGTCACCGGCTGCCCCAATGGCTGCGGGCAGCACTGGATCGCCGACATCGGCCTCGAAGGCAAGAAGATCAAGCACGAAGGCAAGCTCACCGACGCGTACTCCTTCCTCGTTGGTGGATCCGTCGGCAAGCACGCCGGGATGTCGCGTTCGGTCGGCTATCGCACCCCGGCCGCGCTGGTTCCCGAAGCCATGGAGCGCCTGCTGCGCCACTACCTCGCTGACCGCGAAGCCGGCGAGAACCTGCGCGCCTGGTTCAGCCGCTACACCGATGCCGAAATCCGCGCTGTTCTGGCCGGAGAACCACTCGCCACGGAGCGCGACCTCGCGGCCGTCGCTGTACCCGCGGAAGTGGCGGGCTAAGGAGCACGATGAGCCTGCTCCCCGTCTTCCTTCGTCTCGAACGCCGCCCGGTTCTCGTCGTCGGAGCGGGCTCCGTCGCGCAGGCCAAGATTGAGAGCCTGCGCACGACGGGTGCTGTCCTGACGGTCGTCGCGCCGCAGGCTATTGCGCAGATTCGCGAGTGGGCCGCCGAAGGCGCGCTCGTATGGCACCAGCGCGAGTTTGCGCCGGCCGACCTCGACGGAGCCTTCCTCGTCATCGCGGCGACGAACGACTCCGCCGTGAACCACGCAATTTACGAAGAAGCCCTCCGCCGCAAAGTCCTCTGCAATGCGGTGGACGATCCGCCGAACTGTGATTTCTACTTCGGCTCGGTCGTTACCCGCGGCGATCTGCAGGTCGCCATCTCCACGGCGGGAGAAAGCCCCGCGCTCGCGCAGCGCCTGCGCCGCGAAATTGACGAGCAGCTTCCGCCGGACGTCGGCCCCTGGCTGCACGAACTGGGCGCGATGCGGCGTGAGGTCCGCGCCGCCGTTCCTGCCGGACCAGCCCGCAACCTCTTGCTCCACGAGCTGGTCGAGCGCCATCTCTGCGCTTCTGACGCGTGCCCGACCCGGCAATACGCCACTGAGCGGATCGCAGCGTTGCAGAAGACCGGGGTGCCCGCATGACGGCAGCCGTGCCAGGAACCGTGTACCTCGTCGGCGCCGGCCCCGGCGATCCCGAGCTGCTCACGCTGAAAGCGGCGCGCCTGCTCTCGACCGCAGACGTCGTCCTCCACGACGACCTCGTGCCCCAGGCGGTGCTCGGCCACGCCGAGAACGCGCTGGTCATCAACGTCGGAAAGCGCTGCGGCCACAAGAACATCACTCAGGCGCAGATCGAAGCCATGATGATCGACTATGCTCACCGTGGCATGTCGGTTGTGCGCCTCAAGTCCGGTGACCCGCTGGTCTTCGGCCGCGCCGGCGAGGAAATCGACTCGTTGCGTGCGGCAGATGTCCCTCACGAAGTTGTCCCCGGAATCACGGCTGCGTTTGCTGCTGCCGCCGCGCTGCGGCGTCCGCTGACAGACCGCCGCAGCGCATCCAGCATCAGCTTCTCCTCAGGACACCACGCCCCTGGTTCTCCCCTGGAACCAGCCTCTCTAAGGGGAGCCACGCGCGTCGTCTACATGCCCGGCCGGAATCTGAGCGATCTGGCGGCGCAGTTACGGAGCGAGGGCCACCCCGCCGACCTGCCCTGCGTCATCGTCTCCCGAGCTGCTCAACCCGATCAGCAAGTTGTTCGCACGACGCTTGCAGACCTCGACAGCATCCCTCCCGTGCCTGCGCCGTCCATCCTGCTCGCAGGCGAAGCCCTCCGTGAGGCGAACTCTGACGCGTTCGCCCTGCCTGATCTGCAGCCCGGGCGAGGAGACCAGGGTTTCGAGTCGACCGAAATCTAGTCTCTTGGCGGTCCGAGTTTCCTGCCCGCAGTCGTTCGTCGGGTTGCCTGCTTTTCTGCTCCAAAAACTCCTTGCATCATCGTGAAATCCAGGAGCCCAGAGCGGCGCGCGTGCCCGCATCCCACGGAGTAGGAACGAATGAGAAACACCCACCAGGAGAGAGGCCGCAGCGCGCACACATCGAATGCGGCCCACGATACCCATGTACCGGATGACCCATCTTGCTGTTCCGGCGATTGCTTTCGTGTTTGCCTTTGCCGGATGTCACAGCACCCAGACTGCGACGCAACCTCAGACCTCGGGCCGGGACAGCCAGCCGGCGCAGGATCCCGCCGCCGCTAATCTTGCACCCGCCGGCGTGATCGAAACCACGTCGCCAGGCGATCCAGCGGGCTACGACAACCAGGGGAATGCAACGTCTTCCGATCCCGGCGTGAACTACTCCGCGCAGGCGGTCGCGCCCGAAGCGCCACCCGACCTGCCGCAGTATGATCAACCGGCTGCGCCCGGCGAGAACTATATCTGGACCCCGGGATACTGGGCCTGGTCGAATCGCGGTTATTACTGGGTACCGGGGGCGTGGGTGCTCGCGCCGTATGCCGGCGCGCTCTGGACGCCCGGTTACTGGGACTACAGCAAGGGCCAATACCGCTGGCACGACGGTTATTGGGCGCGCCACGTGGGCTACTACGGTGGCGTGAACTACGGCCATGGATACGACGGAAGCGGCTACGAAGGCGGATACTGGCGCGGCGACAGCTTTTGCTACAACCACACCGTGAGCCGCGTCGACACCCGGACGGTTCACAGCGTCTACAGTTACCGTGTCGAGAACCACTACCACACGTCATCCGTGAGCTACGACGGCGGACCCGGCGGACTGAAGTTCGAACCTAATCGCCAGGAGATCGCAGCACAGCACGAGCAGCACATCGGGGCTCTTCCCGTGCAGGATCAACTCCGGGAAACCGCGCAGGACAACCGAGCGCAGTTCGCCAGGGAGAATCATGGTCATCCAAAGCTGTTGGCGGAGAACCAGCCCAGAAATGGTCCAACGAACTCGCGTTGAAGACCGTTACAGATCGGCTGTCTTGTTCGCGACGATCTGCTGCGCATTTTGGATGAATTGGTTCAGTGGCGTGGATCCCTGATCGCCCTTCCCGCGCGTGCGCACGCTTACCGCCTCATTCGCTTCTTCCTTGTCCCCCATTACCAGGACGTAGGGGACTTTCTGCAGCGTAAAGTCGCGAATCTTCGCATTCATCTTCTCGTTGCGTGCGTCCACCTCCACCCGCAAGCCAGCTTCCTGGAGGGCATTTTTCACCTTCTCCGCGTA
>DASSKX010000364.1:0-2961 GCA_035689925.1 Acidobacteriaceae bacterium | reverse complement strand
GCCGTGAACGCCAATTACACCTGTCCGTACCCCTATGCTTCCAACCCGACCTGCGCCGGGACCAGCATCCTGTACGAGACGGCGAGCAACATCAACTCGATCTTTGGGTATCCACCGAATCCGGCAGCCATTACCCAGTTCAGCAGTGCCAACCTGCCGCTCACTGGATCAACCAGAGTGACCGGCGTCCCGTACAACATGAAGAACATTGTCAGCGACCACTACTCTCTCGAAGGCGATCTGCAACTGACGCCGAATACGATTGCCACGCTGGGATATCAGGGCATGCAGATGCGGCACCTGATCATCCAGAACGACTGGCTGGCGATCGCCGCGCAGAGAGGGCTGGCGATGAATCCGGCGGTGAACTTCCTCGACTACTATGACAACGCCGGAAACGGAAACTTCAACGCGATGGTGGCCACACTGAACCACTTCTTCTCGCACGGCTTCCAGGGCCAGGCGCAGTACATGTGGGGCAAGGCGATGGACGAGAACTCGGGACCGTACTCGATGGACGTGTACGCCTATGACCACCACGCTGCCTACGGACTTTCCGATTACAACGTCGGGAATCAGTTCAAGTTATTCGGGCTGTGGCAACCGGTCATTTTCCACGGAAGCCACTCGTGGGCCGAGAAGATTGTCGGCGGCTGGAACCTGAGCGGCATCTGGAACTGGCATACCGGATTCCCCTGGAACCCGGTCTACAACACGCAGGGTCTGTATTTCCAGGGGAGCGGGTACGGACAGCTTCGTCCCGCCGCCGTCGTCAAAGGCTATGGGACGAAGATCGATAACAAGGTGTTTCAGGGATTCACGACGGACGCGAGTGGGGATCACATCAACCCCGATTTTGGCGGAGACGCAACGAAATATTTCCCCGCAACTGCTTACACACTGGGACCTGCGTTTCCGAACACCGCGCCGGGACCAGCGCCGGGCATCCGCCGGAACAGTCTGACCGGTCCCCACTACAACGATTTAGACGCGAGCCTCGCGAAAGACTTTGGCATGCCGAGCAATCACGTGCTGGGTGAAGGTGCGACCTTCGAGATTCGCGCTGACGCTTATAACGTCTTCAACCAGCTGAATATCAACACGACGCAGATCGACAACGTCCTTGGTTCGGTGGCGCCGGACGGTACAGTCTCTCCGAATCACTCTTTCGGGGTGGCACGGGCCGCACTTGGCAGTCGAACCGTCCAGTTACAAGCACGTTTCAGCTTCTGATTGCCTCCCTGAAGCTGGTCGAGGGTGCCCCCGCCGGGGGCACCCTCTCTTTTTGGGATGCAGACCAGTTTGCTAGTTGACCGTGACGCTGACTGCGGTTGTCGCCGTGATCTTTCCTGTCGCTGCATCGGTTCCGGTGACGGTGACGGTGTAGGCTCCAGGAGTGGTGCCGGTACTTTTGCTGCCGCCACCACCGCTGCTGCTGCAGCCGATGGCTCCGCCGATCACGAGGATGGCGAGGACGCTCAGCATGGTGCGCCAGGCGCGCCGGCGAGCCGGGACGCCGAAGAACAACAGCATGGCGAGAGTCGCGCCGCCGCCCAGCAAGAACTGCTCGAGTGGCCGGGTGAGGGCAGCGCTCGCGGCCGTGGTGGTCACGGTGAGCGTTGCTGTTGCTGCCGTTGTACCCGTGATCGTGACGGGCGTCGTGACGGCGCACGTGGGCAGGCTACTCGGACTTGTGATCGACGTTGAGACGGCGCACGTGAGATTCACGCTTCCGGTGAATCCTCCCGAAGGCTGGACGGTGATTTTTGCGGTATTGCCGGTGGTTGCGCCTCGCGCTACGGTGATGCTCCCGCTGTTGGTGAGCGAAATTCCTGTTGCGGGTGCCGCCACCGTAAAGGAGATCGTGTTGCTGGTGCTCGCGTTATAACTCGGGTCTCCCGAGTAGCTCGCCTTAATGCTATAAGTGCCCGCATTCAGGAACTGGAACTTCGAACTCAGGGGCGGCCACGAGGCGAGATTGTTACCCGAATCCAGTGTCGCGGTGCCAAGCTGCGTGCTGCCGTTCGAAAAGGTCACCGTTCCGGTGGCGATTCCCTGTGTGTTGTTGCCTTCGGCCGCGCCCAGAACCTGCGCATCGAGGAGGATGAAGTCGTTGCTTGTGGCACTCGACAGCGATTTGGCTTGGCCCGTCTGGCCATCGTAGGCGTTGACCGTGAGCGTGGTTGTGCTGGCTTCCGGCGAGATGGTCACGGGAATTGCCGGCGACGAGGTGCTCGATGCGTTGGAAGTATCGCCCCCATAACGCGCAGTAACTGTGTACGTGCCGCCCGGCAGGCCGTTATAGGTTGCTGTTCCAGTTCCACCGGAGAGCGGGATGGACAACTGACCGTTATTCAGCGTACCGCCGGCAGTCATGTTCGCTGTGTCGACAATGGCGACGTTGCCGCTCGCGGAGGTCGGATTTACGCCAACATTGAAGGTGAGGCTTTGCCCGTGAACGCCGGTGTAGGCTGCGGATGAACCGTTAATCTTCAGGGTCGTGGTTGTCGCGGCCAGAGAAACGCTGCTCCAGGCGCTGATCAGCGCGCTGAGATCCACGCTGCCCAGACCCGTTGCCGTGTCATAGCCGGTTACAGCGTCGTATCCCTTCAGGAAGCCGTTTGTTCCGCAATTGGGCGATCCTGTAGCGCAAGGGACGGAATTGTTCGCCGTCGCGATGTCGTGGAAAGCCGAAGCGTGCGACTTCGCAATCTGATACAGGACATAGTTGGCCTGGCCAAGACGCGCTCCCCCCTGGGATTGCGCGATGAGGGCCAGCATGCCGGCAAACGCCGGAGCCGCCGCTGAGGTGCCGCCTGCGCCGCCGATACCGTTTTGCAGGCTGCCGTCCTTGCACTCGGTGTACGGCGAGCCCGTCGCTCCGTCGGTGGTGCTGTCGGAGCACAAAGCCCAGTACGCGCTATGTGCACCATCGGCAGCAAACAACGAGACGTCCGGGAG
>DASSKX010000363.1:0-2075 GCA_035689925.1 Acidobacteriaceae bacterium | reverse complement strand
GTCCAGCGCGTTCCCCAAACCCTGGACCAGCTTCTCACTCGTCACATCGCCCAGTTCGCTGATCTCCACTTCGACAATGACCTTCTGTTCCTTCTGCGGCAGCAGTGTGCGGTCCGCCACATCCGGTGCCGGACGGAAGACAGGCAGCGCCGGCTCTGCATTCTGATCGCCTTCGCCGATGCCCATGGACGCCAGTTGTTGCGGCGAGGTCATGCCGGTTTGCGACTGTGCCGTTTGTGATGGCGTAGCTGGCGCCGACGACAACATCGGCTGGCTCGCCGTGACCGGCGACGGAGCGGAACGCTTCCGGTGCGTCGCGTGCTTCGGCTTCGGAGCCCCCGGAGCGGCGCTCGGCGACCAGTACAGCGCGACAGAACAGCAGCGGCTCTGCAGGATCACCGGCCGGACGTGACGCGTCCGCAGCGCAAGCAGCAGCAGAGCCAGCACAAGCGCGTGTGCGGCGACACTGGCGATCAGGCTTACTCGCTGTCGGTTCGCTGCCATCCTCGGTCCTCCGGCCTTGGGGTCCGAGCCCGCAATGCAGTTATCTTACCTTGCCGCCAGAGCCCTTTCCCGCGGCCTGTCTCGAGCGCTGCTCAGGAAATGAACATGCAATCGCCGTAAGAAAAGAAACGGTACTTCGCCTCGACGGCATGCCGATAGGCGGCCAGCACCTGCTCTCGCCCGGCGAATGCACTCACCAGCATCAGCAGCGTCGATTGCGGCAGGTGAAAATTCGTCAGAAGCGCGCCGACCACGCGAAAGTCAAATCCCGGCGCGATAAAGATGCTCGTTGACCCCGACTGTGGCGCGAACTCCTGCGCCTCGCGCGCGCAGTGCTCCAGCGTCCGGACAGTCGTTGTTCCCGCCGCCACGATCCTCCGCTTCTCCCGCCGAGCCGCATTCAGAGCGGCCGCCGTCTCTTCGGAAATCGTGTACCTCTCCGCATGCAGCTTCACATCCTCGACGCGATCCACCCGCACCGGCTGAAATGTCCCCAGTCCCACATGCAGCGTCACCGTCGCAACCTGCACACCGCTCTCGCGGATCGCATCGAGAATCTCCGGCGTGAAGTGCAGCCCCGCCGTGGGCGCCGCCACAGACCCTCGCTGCCGCGCATACACCGTTTGATACCGGTCGCGGTCCCCCGGCTTGTCTTCCCGATGGATGTATGGAGGCAACGGCATGTGGCCGAGCCTCTCGACTGTTCCGAAGAAATCCGCAACCGGCTCAAAGCGAATCGTTCGCTCGCCGAATTCCCCATGCGCCGTCACCACCGCTCGCAATTCGTCCTGACCGAACACCAGCGATTCGCCCGTCAGCACCTTGCGCCCCGGACGCACCAGCGCCTTCCACTCCCACTCGGAAAGCTGCTCCGCGAGCAGCACCTGCACGCGTCCGCTTACCCGATGATTGGCCTGCGTGTGCAAGCCCGCACGATGCGCGAACAGCCGTGCCGGAATCACACGGCTGTCATTCAGCACCAGCAGGTCGCCGGGCTCAAGCAGAGCAGGGAAGTCGCGAAACTGACGATCCTCCCACCCTCCCGTCTTGCGGTCCAGCGTGAGCATGCGCGAACCCGCCCGGTCCGCCGCGGGCTCCTGCGCAATCAGTTCTTCGGGAAGATGAAAGCTGAAATCCGAAACAAGCACTGACGCGATTCTATCGGCGCTGCGCCAGAAATTCTTCCGCCCGCAGCCGCGCCCGCTCAATCGTGTCGTTCAATTCCTGCCGTTTCGCTTCGATTGCCTCGGCATCGGCATCGGCCGCAGGCGGAGCGACATAACGAGCCCAGCTCAACACCACCCGCGAAAACGGCTTCGGCACCAGCAGGCGATCCCACGACCGCATCGCCCACGCGCGCTCCGGATGCAAATAGAAGCTACCGATAGGCTCTCCCGTAATCGCCGACAACTTCACCGGACCTGCCTTGGTCTCATAAATCGGTCCCCGCGGCCCGTCGGCCGTAAAGATGACCGCCACCCGCCTCGCAAGCACATCGCGCATGGCCATCAGTCCCGCCGCGCCTCCGCGTGAACTCGATCCGCGTACGGTGATGTACCCCAGCAGCTCGA
>DASSKX010000362.1:0-4829 GCA_035689925.1 Acidobacteriaceae bacterium | reverse complement strand
CCGGCCCACGCCATTGGCTTTGAGCGCCTGCATCGTGAGCAACCCGATCATTCCCGCGCCAACCACCAGCGCCGTATCGCCCTTCTTCACTCCGCTAACCTTCACCGCATGCAGCGCAACTGAAGTCGCCTCCAGCATCGCCGCCTCGGGATACGACATCTTCGCCGGCAACCGATACAGAATGCGCTCAGGAATGACGATGTACTCGGCGAACGCTCCGTTCCTGCGATAGTCTCCGCACGAGACTCCAATCACCTGCCGGTTGTCGCAGAGATTCACTTCGCCGCGCTTGCAGTAGGTGCACTTCCCGCAATACACCGTCGAATCGAACGTGACGCGATCGCCCGACCGATATTCCTTCACGCCCGGCCCAACAGCCTCGACCACGCCCGAAGCCTCATGCCCCATCACCAGCGGCGGAATGCGCCGCCCTGACGATCCGTCGTATCCGTGAACATCGCTTCCACAGATCCCGCACGCCGCGACGCGCACCAGAACCTCCTGCTCGCCCGGACTCGGCTTCGGCAGATCAGCGACCGCAAGCTTCCCGTACTCTTCCAGCAAAAGTGATTTCATGAACAAAAGGCCGTTCGTACAAGATAGCCCGGAAACGAGCCCGAGCTTCCTCAAGATTCTAGCGCGAAGAGCCCGAGCGCGAAGTCCACTACTGCCCCACATCGCAACAGTCCCAAACACACGAAAGCCCTCCAAAGAGGAGGGCCTTCGTGCCGTGAAAGCGATGCAGCCTACTGCACAGTCACCGTGAATGTTGTTTGCGCGGTGTAGTGAGCAGAATCGTTACCCGTGCCTGTCACGGTGAACGTGTAAGTTCCCGATGTAGTGGCCACCTTCGTTACGGTGACGCTTGCATTCCCGGCTGCGGTATTGAAGTTCGTATCGCCGCTATAGGTCACTCCAAGCGTATCCGTTCCGGGGGCAAGTTTTCCCGCAGGAATGGTGATGCTCGCTTTTCCTGTGCTGTCGAGAGCGATCGCCCCTGAGTTGTACGTATTGCCGCTCGACATCGTGACGGTACCGGTCGGGGTGCCCGAAGTGCCGGCAACCGCAATCGCCACGGTCAGAGTGTCCGATTCCTTGATCGTGGTCGTCGCCGGCGTGACAGTCACTGTAGGCGTTGTCTTCGTAACCCCACCACCTCCGCCACCACCGCTGCTGCTGCCGCCACCACCGCCGCATCCGACCGCGAAGAAACTGGCAGCCAGAACCACCAGCATCGTGCAGAAGATGTTGCGATAGCGCTTCGACCAGCCTGGCAGTAAGAAGAGCGCCAGTGATGCAAGCCCCGCGCCTCCCGCAGCCGTAAACCACCCTGTCCGGTTCGAAGCCAGCTTCACGGCTCCCGTGGGCGCAGGCGTCGAATTGATCGTCACCTGTCCCGTACCGCTCGTCGTCGTTGAACTCAGCGTTACGGTCGACTGCCCGGTTGTGGGCGCACACGTAGGTGCTTCCAATGCTCCCGCCGGCGCCGAAGTCAGCGCACAAGTCAACGTCACCGTACCCGCATAGCCGTTTGTGCTGCTTACTGTAATGTTCGAAGTCGTCGTGCCGCCTGCGACGATGGAGGCGGGAGCCGCAGCGCTCAACGTAAACGTCGTCGTAGGTGTGGTCGAGGTCGTCCAGCCGTTCACGACGTTGCTGACGTTCAGAGAGCCCAGCCCGGTCGCATTGTCGAATCCGACGCCTGCGTCGAATCCCGCGAGGGTTCCCACCGTGTCTCCGCTGTGAGAAATCGTGCAATTCGGCGAGCCGGAAGCGCACGGCATGTTGATCGTTCCGCTATCAATGTCGTTGAAGTAGCAGGAACTGGAGTTTGTGACGGTTTCCGACTTGCAGTTCGCGTACGTCTGGGCGGCTGCGAGCGTATAGAACTGCTTGTTCGGATTACCCTGCGTGGCCCCCGCCTTTTGATTGATGAGCGCCATAATGCCGGCCATTGCGGGCGAAGCCGCTGACGTGCCACCGATCAGGTTGACGGTGTTCCCGTTGGTGTCCGTCGGCTCAGATGTCGCCGACGCCGAAGACAGGCACGGACCCCAATCGGTTACGCAGATGAAGTATGCACTGCCGAGGAAGCCGTTTCCGGAGAAGAACGAGATGTCCGGAATGTCGCGCTTGCCGTCATTCGGGATTCCCGTAACGCCGGTCTGCCACGACGGCTTACTGTATCCGCTCGACGAACACGTGCCGATTGTCGTCGAGGTGCTGCTGTTTGTTGTGCAGTTGCTGGCTCCGCCGCCCGCGCCAACGGTATCTACGAAGCTCGATAAATTGACGGAAGGATTCGTGTTCGACGCGATCGTCTGATACCAGTTCACTACGAAATTACACGCCGACTCTGCGTCTGTGGGACTTGTGGCACTGAATCCAGACTTCTGTAACTGTGTCGCCCACGATTGCAAATAGCTCAGCGCGAGTGGGTTTGTGCAGGAGTTGTTCCAGGGCAGCTCAGGCATATAGCCCTTCGCCGACGCACCCGTCGTTCCGCTATTCGAAGCATTCCAGTAAGGAGAAGCGGAGTTGCCCCAGTTGAGATCGGTTCCGCCGACCGCCGTATTCCACTGCGTGGATGCAATACCACTGACCGTGAGGCCATACTGGGCGGCGAAAGGAGTCCCGCTCGCGTCACCACCCTGGTCACACGCCGGAGCTCCCGCGTCCCCCGATGCCACAAAGACTGAGATTCCTGCTGATGCAGCCGATTGCCACAGGTTGTTGTAAGACGTGTTGCCGCTCGTGCCGAGGAAGAGCTCGCAAAGACCATAGCTCACATTCAGAATCTTGGCCGTATTGTTCTGAACCGCGTACTGCGCCGAATCAAAGACGGTGTCGTCTGATGCCGACGTTGCTCCAGAAACGACGAGCGTAATCTGAGCACCGGGAGCCGTTGCCCCGGCCCACTCCACGTCAAGTGCATTCTCAATCTGATCGTCGAGGGTACACCAGTTGTTCGTAGATGAAGGAGAAGCTGTCGACTTGCAGTTTCCAGGATCCGTTCCATGGGCAAGCTTCGTGATGAGCGGCAATCCTGCAGGCAAGCCGAATGTGCTCTTAAATGAGGAAACGTCGCTCTGTTTCACATCGCTTGTTCCCACAATCGCAATTGTCTGGCCGGTTCCATTAACACCGCCGCTCCAAACTGGAGCAACGTTATAGATCGCGGCGAAGTCGAACGGGGTTACATCCTCAAGCTGGCAGTTCGAACCGCAGCTGAAACCAATGTTCGGACGCGCTCCGATCTCAGCGGCATTCGCAGTCGGCGCAGCTGACGACTTGCCTGCCTGGCCGCCATTCAGCACCGGAACGCTAGTCTTGCGATGCAACGGCCGCGGCATAAAGTTATGCAGCGCCTTCGGTCCCAGCACGACTGGATCCAGCGCCATCGGAATCTGCGGGTCCGACATGTTCGCGAAGTGCGCCTCGCCCTTTACCGTCAGGTTGTGCAGCTCGGTATGAAAAGCCGTCTCCACCTGCCGTGCGCTGCCGCTGAACCGGATGGACATTCGATCCTTCGAAACTTCATCTACCGACAGTCCGTACCCCGCGAGCCACGCGCTCACCGTCGAAATGTCCGACATCGCAGGCCCGAACCTCTCGCCGACCTGCTCCGGCGTCAGCCACTGGTGGAAGTTCGGCGAATTCGGATCGTACTGGCTCTCCACAAAAGCGTCGAACGCAGCCTGCATCTCCGGGCTGCGGCGCAGCACCAGGATCAGATCGGTCATCCGCATGTTCCCGTTGACTCTGCCTGCATCATTCTGTGCGATCGCCGCGGGAGGCGTATTCCCCCTCAGCATCGTCAGCTGGTTCTCATTCACCTTTTCGCGAATGAGCGCCTTCGAAACAGGGTTTTGCGCAACCGCCGCCGTCGCGGTGAGTGATGTCAAGGCAAGTAGGCCAAGGAAGAGCTTGTGCAAGGGACGCATCTACCTTACCGGGAACCTTTCTCGGGGTAGTCCCCGAAGAGGCAAATCGTTAACGTTGTATGGAGCAGTTGGCTGCAACCGCTCTGTTGGGAATTGATTTCGCTCGATTGTACCGTCTGCTGCATGGACCGCAATATCACCAATTCGGAACCCGCGCGGTTACCTTCGTCGGATGAAAAACGCTGCGCAGCCTTGCGCAAAACGCAACAGCACCCCGCGACCAAAATCTCAACCTGAGTTCCTGATTTGATAGACGCGCGCCTGCGGGGCAGGTTGTGTCACCGCTTTGTCATTTCTCTCCTGAGGCACCTATCGGCCACTGATTCCATTTGCGTCAGCCCCGCCACAGTCAATGCGCCGTTGTAGAATCAGTTGGCTTCCGGAATACGCTTTCCCGGGCCCGCGAAAATCGCCCGGTGCGCCCTCCGGATATCTGAACGCCGTTTCGAGGGATGGACCCATGAAGCTTCCTTTTCGCACCGTCCTCACCGCCGTCCTGCCGGTCCTTGTGGCAAGCTGTGGAGTGATGAATATGCAGGCTCAAAACGTGACTGAAATCGGTGGACAGAAGATCGTCACACTCACCCGTACCGCCACCAGCAAAACCAAGCCAGAATTCACCAGCGTCACCGTACTGCCCGGCCGCGGCATGGAACTGTTCCAGATCACCGCCAACTTCCCCGGCAAAGGCAACGTCGACGTCCTCGCGTCGCCCAGCCTCGCTGAAGCAAAGAAGATGCTCGATGAGCAGGACACGCCCAACGGCGATCTCGGCTATCGGCTCGGCTCCGCCTTTCTGTTTCCCTATCCGAACCGCATTCGCGGCAAGCTGTCCTCTGACGGCAAAACCCTCACCACCGAGTGGCAGGGCAAAACCATTACGCT
>DASSKX010000361.1:0-4518 GCA_035689925.1 Acidobacteriaceae bacterium | reverse complement strand
GACGATGGGCTTCTCTTCGATGGAACTGCCGTTCTCGAGCAGGCCGGAGAGGAGCAGGCTTTTTGCCGAGTTGAAGCGCAGGATCACGTCGGGGCGGTCCTGCGCGGGGATGACATAGGGATTATTGCGCGCCTGTTCTTCATTGAGCGGCGTTGCTTCCCAGGGTTTCGGCGAGGGCAGAGGCTCGGGCTTGACGACGGCGCGATCCTCGGGGATGTCCTGCTCCTGCGGGCCGCCGCGGCCGGTGGGGCGGTGGTAGTCCTTCTCGGTGTCGATGTGGCGCGAGGAGGTGGTGTTGGCAATGGTGAACGCCATGCCATGCGCGCTGTAGACGGCGAGCGCGTCTCCGTAGCCGGCGGCGATGGGGCTCTTCGTATCGACGAACTGCGCGCCGAGGACGCTGCCGACCACGTTCGGATTGCCGTGGTTGAGGAAGACGCCGGGGGCGAGGCCTTCGTCGATGGCGAACTGTGCCGTGTCTTCTGAGGTGATGAGCAGTCCGCCCTGGGCGACGAAGTCTTTGAGGTGCTGCACGCCGCTGGTGCCGAGGCCGGGGCGCATGTCGTCAGTGGAGTCGATGCGGCCGAGGTTGGGCGTGAGGTCGGTCTTCTGCCACGGGATGGGGTTGCCGTACGGACTGGGGTACTGGGGCAGGCCATCGACGATGCGCTGCGGGCTGACGCGGTCGATGGGGGCGAAGAGGATCACGTCGTACTTCGCGCGCAGGTCGGCTTCGCGGGAGACGGTTTGCGTGGAGATGTAGTCGTAGGGGATGTGGAGCTTGTCGAGGGCTTCGCGCCACCAGCCTTCGGTCTGCGTATCGATCCAGGTGTGCATCATGGCGATGCGCGGCGTGGGCGCGTCGTGCATGGCGATGGAAGGTGCTGTGCTCAGCGAAACAGCCTGAACGTCTGCGGCTTTGGCGGCGGCGGAGAGTGTGTCGGCAGCGACATTCTGGATGAGCAGCGACCCGGGGGCGAAGTGCTTGCCGTCCGCCTCGAAGGGGGCGTCGGCGACGGAGATCTTCGCGTCCCTGAGGGCGTAACGGAGCCCGAGCAGGGAAATTTCGCCGCCGTTGTTGATTGCGACCACGGCGCCTGATCCGTTGAGTGTGCCGGAGGGCGCGCCGGGATCGGTAATGGAATCCATTTTCACTTTGAGGATGGCGGTGTCGGTCACGCGCACCGTGGGCACAGCGAAAAGGTCGGGGAAGGACCAGCCGGTGTCGTCGTAGGGATGCTTCTGTGGATCGTTGGGCGCCCAGTACTGGCGATCGAGCAGCGCGTCGGCGATGCGGGAGTACGGCTGATCCATCCGGATGACGTAGCTGCCGGCGGGGAAGGTGCGCGAGGTGGTCTGCGGCTTCGCTGCTTTCGTTTCGGCGGATTCAGGCGCGGCCGGCGCCTTCTCTGCGGGAACGGTGACGGTGACCGGTTCACTGAGTTTGCTGACTTCAACATGCTGGAGCGCGAGGACGCGGAGCAATTCCGCGCGGCGGGAGGCGGACTGGTTCTCGTCCGGGATGACGTAGGCGGCAGGGCCGTTGGCGCCGGGCTTCTCGATGGAGCGCTTCGCTTTGAGGTAGTAGTTCTGGAGCCATTGCTGGCTGTTCTGCGCGAAGTACGAAAGCGTCGTGAGCAGTGCGTTCTCTTCGTAGTTGTTGTTGTCGCGCTGGGACCAGTTCACGACCGGCAGTGGCGGATTCTGCTTGTACCAGGACCGCTCGTATTCGTCGGGGGCGAGGATGCGCTTCTCGGTATCCGCGCCGCCGTTGCCGAAGGTCTCGTAGAGGCGGCTGATGCCGTTGTGCATCGCGGCGAGGAACATGAGGTAGCCGGGGCTCCACGTGTCGAAGTCGCCGTGGGTGAAGACGCCGGGGAGGCCGAGTTCGGTCATCTGCGAGACGTTGTTCCAGCCGATCTGCGCCCACTCGCCGGCGAGGATGGGATCGATCCAAGCGTTGTAGGGCCCGTCGCCGACGGTGTTGTCGTAGAGGAACGGGACGGATTCGTGCAGATCGTGCAGCACCTGCGCGTGCCAGGCGAGGTAGGTGTTGAGCACGTTGCGGGTCAGGTCGAGCGTCATGGCCATGGCATCGCGGTTGTTGTCGTGCGCGACGTAGTGGCCCCAGTAGACGAGTTCCGGATAGTTCTGCCCGAGGTGGGCGCGATGCCACTTATAGACGTCGACCATGCGGTCGCGGCCATCGACTTCGACGACCGGCGTGATGAGCACGATCATGTGCGTGCGGATGTACTGGATGTAGGGCGAGTCGTCGACGGCGAGGCGGTAGGCGAGTTCCATGAGCGCGGTGGGCGCGCCGGTTTCGGTCGAGTGGATGGTGCCGGTGATGTAGTAGACGGGGAAGGACTGCTTCACCAGATCGGCAGCGGTCTTGTCGTCCATGTGGATGGTGCGCGGGTCGGCCAGCTTCGCCAGGCGGGCATCGTTTTCCTGCTGGCGCGCGAGCAGCGACTGGTCGGCGATGGCGGCGGCGATCATCTCGCGGCCTTCTTCGGTGTGGCCGATGGTGAAGACCTTGACACGCGGCGTGCTGGCGGCGAGGAGGCGGAAGTATTTGTAGACGTCCTCCGCATAGGGCAGCATGTTGGGCGCGCCGGAGACATCGCCGAGGACTTTGGCCGGCGTGGGCACGGTTTTTGAGGCGGGCAGGTAGTCCGTGAGCGGCGTGTTGAAGAACGGCTCCGTCGTGTACTGCTTAATTTTCGCGGAGTAGTCCTGATCGATGGGCTGCTTCGGATCGCGGGCGTAAGCGGTGCTGAGATGGACGATGGAGGATGAGGGGGTGCCGGGAATGATGGCGTTGTCCTGTGCGGCGAGGGGCAGAGTGAAAGCGGCGGTGGCGAGCAGGAGCAGGCAACAGCGGAACTTCATCGAGCAGGGCCTCTGGATGGGTGAAGGTGAAAGCGAAGAGGAAGGATAGCAGGGGGGACTAGCCGTCCAGGCGGACGCGCCCTGCGGCGCGGCTTCGCTCGAGGTATGAAGCTTCACTTAGCCGCTGGCCATTACTCCCACTCAATCGTGCCGGGGGGCTTCGAGGTGATGTCGTAGACGACGCGGTTGATGCCGCGGACTTCGTTGACGATGCGGCTGGAGATGGTCTTGAGTACTTCGTAGGGCAGCGGGACCCAGTCGGCGGTCATGCCGTCTTCGGAGTGCACGGCGCGGATGGCGCAGGTATAGGCGTAGGTGCGCTGATCGCCCATGACGCCGACGCTCTTGACGGGCAGCAGCACGGCGAAGGATTGCCAGATCTGCTGGTAGAGGCCGGCGTTCTTGATCTCGGTGACGACGATGTCGTCGGCTTCCTGGAGCAAGGCGACGCGCTCGGCGGTGACTTCGCCGAGAATGCGCACGGCGAGGCCGGGGCCGGGGAAGGGCTGGCGCTGCAGGATGTCGTCGGGCATGGCGAGGTCGCGTCCGATGCGGCGGACCTCGTCTTTGAAGAGGTCGCGGAGGGGCTCGATCAGCTTCAGCTTCATCGTCTCGGGCAGGCCGCCGACGTTGTGGTGGCTCTTGATGGTCTGCGACGGGCCCTTGACGGAGGAGGACTCGATGACGTCGGGGTAGAGCGTGCCCTGGACGAGGTAGTCGACGCCGCCGGTCTCCTGGGCGATGCGGTGGGCCTCGTCGTCGAAGACGGCGATGAACTCGTTGCCGATGATTTTGCGCTTGGCCTCGGGGTCGGTGATGCCGGCGAGGCGCGAGAGGAAGCGCTTGCTGGCGTCGACAGCGACGAGTTTGAGGCCGAGCTTGTCGCGCAGGTTCTGCTGCACCTTCTCGAACTCGTTCTTGCGCAGGACGCCGTTGTTGACGAAGACGCAGGTGAGGCGGTCGCCGATGGCGCGGTGGACGAGGACGGCGGCGACGGAGGAGTCGACGCCGCCGGAGAGGGCGCAGATAGCGTGGCCGTCGCCGACTTTGTCGCGAATGGCGGCGACGGTGGCCTGGATGAAGTGCTCGGGGGTCCAGTCGGGCTGCGCGCCGCAGATGTTGAAGAGGAAGTTGCGGAGCAGCGCGGTGCCCTGTTTGGTGTGGTGGACCTCGGGGTGGAACTGCACGGCCCAGATGCGGCGCTCGGGGTTGGCGATGCCGGCGACGGCGCTGGCCGTCTTCGCGGTGAGGTGGAAGCCGGGGGGCAAGTCGAGGGCTTCGTCGCCGTGGGACATCCAGACATGCAGCGAGGCGGGCAGCTGCTCGAAGAGCGGGTTGGCGGCGTCGACCAGGTCCACTTCGGCGTGGCCATATTCGCGCTTCTCGGCGGAGCGGACGCGGCCGCCGAGGTGGTGGGTGATGAACTGCAGTCCGTAGCAGATGCCGAGGACGGGCAGGTCGAGGTTCAGGACGGCCGGATCGGCGGGAGGCGCGTCCGCGTCGTAGACCGAGCAGGGGCCGCCGGAGAGCACGACGCCGATGGGGTTCTGCGCGCGGATCTCGTCGACGGAGGCGGTGCAGGGCAGGACGGCGGAGAAGACGTTCTGCTCGCGGATGCGGCGG
>DASSKX010000360.1:0-3047 GCA_035689925.1 Acidobacteriaceae bacterium | reverse complement strand
GCTTCGAGTGAGCGCTTCAGCGTACGAGCGATGTCGTCGCGCAGCTTCTGCGTGACCTGCAGCGAGGGCGCTTCCTCGATCAGCTTCTGGTGGCGGCGCTGAATGGAGCACTCGCGTTCACCGATGGATGTCGCCGTACCGTGCTCGTCGGCGAGGATCTGAAACTCGATGTGCCGCGGGCGCTCAATGAACTTCTCCATGTAGAGATCGCCGTTGCCAAAGGCATTGGTAGCCTCGCTCTGAGCGGCGTGGAACAATCCGGGCAGCTCCTCGGGTGAGCGCACGACGCGCATGCCGCGTCCGCCGCCGCCGGCCGAGGCTTTCAGGATGACCGGGTAGCCGACCGTCTTCGCCCATTCGAGCGCTTCGCCTTCGCTCTGGATCACTCCATCGGAACCGGGCAGGATCGGAACGCGGGCGCGTTTCATCGCCTGGCGCGCTTTTTCCTTTTCACCCATGAGGCGCGTGACTTCCGGCGGGGGCCCGATGAACTTGATGTTCGAGGCGCGGCACACCTCGGCAAAGTTGGCGTTCTCGCTGAGCAGGCCGTAGCCGGGATGAATCGCGTCCACATCGGCGATCTCGGCAGCGCTGATCACGGCGGGCACATTGAGGTAGCTTTCTGCCGAACGCGGCGGACCGATGCAGATGGCTTCGTCGGCAAAGCGCACGTGCAGGGAATGACGGTCGGCCTCGCTGTAGATGGCGACGGTGCGCAGCCCCATTTCCTTGCAGGCGCAGATGACGCGCAGCGCGATTTCGCCACGATTGGCGATGAGAACTTTACGCATGGCTGACGGGGCGGAGAGCGAAGAGTTGCTGTCCGTATTCGACCGGTTGGCCATTCTGCACGAAGCGCTTCACGATCTCGCCGGAACCGTCGCTCTCGATCTCGTTCATCAGCTTCATGGCTTCGACGATACAGAGCACTTGTCCTGCCTCGACGTGGTCGCCGATTTTCACGAAGGCGGGCGAACCCGGCGATGGCGATTCATAGAATGTACCAACGATTGGCGACTTCACGATGTGCAGCGATTCTTGTTCCGACTCAGCCGCTGGTGCTGCTGTCTCAGGAGCCCCTGGTTGTGCAGACGATATTCCACTCGCGGCGTGGACCGGAAGATTGATGGCCGGAGGGGGAACTGCGGCCGGCTGGGAAGCCACCAGTCGCGCCAGCGCGGCCATGTCGGCACCGCCCTCCTGCGCAAACTTGATGCGGACCTTGAGGTCGCCGCGTTCCAGGTCGAATTCGCCGATGTTGTTGTCCTTCAGGAACTCGATGAGCTCCTTTAGTTCCTTCATATCTTCCGCATTCATCGTTATCTCGCGCGGCTCCTGCTTTGCCCTAAAGCTCAATCCAGCCTTTGGTCGCCGGAGTCAGAACCTGCCCTCCGCTGTTTGTCACCGCTACCATATCCTCGATGCGAATGCCGAACTTGCCGGGCAGATAAACGCCGGGTTCGATGGTGACGACCATGCCCGATTCCAGCCGCATCTCCTGCCCTGCAGCCAGTCGCGGCTGCTCGTGGATTTCCAGCCCGACACCGTGTCCGGTGGAATGAGTAAAGTACTTTGCCAAACCCGCTTTGCGCAAGACGCTGCGCGCCGCCTCGTCCACTTCGCCGCAGGTCACCCCTGGCCTGACTGCGGCGACCGCGGCTTCCTGGGCCGCGAGTACCGACTCGTACGCAAACCGCTCTTCCCTGCTCGCGCTTCCCAGATGCACGGTGCGCGTCATGTCTGAGCAATAACCATTGAGAATAACACCGAAGTCGAGCGTCACGAATCCTTTGCGGGGGAGCTTCGCCTGCGTGGCGCGTCCGTGCGGAAGCGCCGAGCGCGGCCCCGACGCGATGATCGTCTCAAAGGACATTCCTTCGGCGCCCATACCGCGAGCCAGGAACTCCAGCTCCGCGGCGACAGCAATTTCCGCCAACCCGGGCTCCATGCGCGACAGAATATCTTCAAAGATGGTGCAGCCTACCTGCGCCGCCTGACCGATGACGCGCAGCTCGGCGGGCTCCTTGACCATGCGCAGCTTCGGGACGAGCGGTGATTTGAGCGGCGCGAAAAAACTGCGACGCTTTCTGCCGCCAATCGCTGAACGCATCAGTTCCAGTTCGGCGACGGAGGTGTGCTGTGGATCGAACCATGCCCGGCGGGCCGATTTCTCCAGCCACGCAGAGGCTTCCATGAGCGCGGATTTCTTCGCGATGACAACGCGCGCGCCCTGGGTCTCTTCGCGCGCCTGGGTGGTGTAGCGCCCGTCGGTGAAGAGCGCGGCTCCTCGCGCCGTAACCGCGACAGCGGCATTCGACCCGGTGAATCCACACAGCCAGCGCACATCCGGCAGATGCGTGACCAGCAATGCTTCGATGTGCTCTGCGGCCATCGCGCGGCGGAGGGCGCTCCATCGGCCTGGACGCGGATTCGATCTCGTAGCCATCTCAGCTTGATACTAATCGGCAGCTCTGGCCTGCTCCAACATCGGCAGCGCATCTGTACCGCAAAAGCAACCCGGCCCGGGGCACGCGCTATACTCGCTTTCGTATGAGGCGAGGCATAACGATGAACGTGTTACGGAATCGTATTGCGGTTTGCTCCATCGCGCTAACAACCCTGTTTTTCCTGCCGCAGTTGGTTACGGCGCAGCGGAATGAGGGAATCAGCGTTCTGCATGCGGCGGAGGCGGGCAAACTGCTGCCGGACGCGGTGTATTACGCCGGCAAGTCCGCCAGCACGCAGCTTCGCAACTCCGCCGGGGTGCATTTTGCTGACGGCTCGTACACGCTGGCTGTCCTGGTGGATACCTCGGGATATTCGACAGCGATCCAGCAAAAATACCAGGGATACTTTCTGACGGAGACGGCACTCGAGTTCGGTGGTCGTCGCCTGGTGCCGGGAGCCTACGGGTTCGGTTTTGTTGGCAGCCGTTTCCTGATCACGGACATCGGGGGCCACGATGTGCTGGCAACCGAAGCCACGCGCGACGCGCAGATGAACCGGCCTATGCCCCTGCAGATTGTGCAGTCCAGCTCCAGCAGCGG
>DASSKX010000359.1:0-2477 GCA_035689925.1 Acidobacteriaceae bacterium | reverse complement strand
TGGCGAAGCTGGGTGGAGCGATTCGGGGCGCGCGTGATGGAGCTGGATCCGGACCGGCACGACGTGCTGTGCGCGTGGATCAGCCACATGCCGCAGTTTGTCTCAACGGCCATGTGCGCGCTGCTGGAAGAGGAGTTTGCGGCGAACCCGGATCTGTTGCCGATCGGCGGCCGTGCCCTCCGGGAGATGACCCGGCTGGGAGCCAGTCCGTTTTCAATGTGGCGGGACATCGCCCATTCGAATTCGGAGGCCATTGCGCGCAGCCTGCACGCGCTGGAGCAGCGGCTGGCACATCTGCGGGAGAACCTGAAGACACCGGAGTTGCGCGACGAATTCGCTGAGGCGAACAAGTTCAGGGTGCGCGGCGCGGACCAACAGAAGTAAGCATCGAGATCGTCGCCAGTCGAGAGCAGCGCACGATCATTGCCATTAGTATGTTGCCCATGATGCAGACCTGCGTTCGCCGTCTCGCGTTCTGTTTGGGTTCAGCTCTCTTCGTGTCCATTGTCGCTCCGGGTCAACAGCCCACGTTGCTCGTCGATGTGGATCATCGTGCGCAGACGAGCCTCGACGGTCCCTGGCACTATATCCCGGATCCGTATCGCGAGGGCTGGGGATCGAATCCGGAGCACGCGAGCCTGAACGGCTATGCGAAGAACGCGCATTATGCCCCGGGCGGCCCACTGGTGCAGTATGACTTCGCGAGATCGCCGACCCTGAACGTGCCGGGCGACTGGAATTCGCAGAAGGAATTGCTCTTCTATTACGAAGGGCTGCTCTGGTATCAGCGCGATTTCAGCGCGCATCCCAGGCCGCACACGCATCTTTTCCTGCACTTTGGTGCGGTGAATTACAAGGCAACGGTGTTCGTGAATGACCAGCAGGTTTGCGAGCACGAAGGCGGATTCACGTCCTTTGACTGTGACATCACCAACGCCGCGAAGGACGGCGACAACTTCGTCGTGGTCGCGGCGGATAATCAGCGGCAAAAAGAGAGCGTGCCCACGGTGAAGACGGACTGGTGGAACTATGGCGGCATTACGCAGCCCGTTACGCTGGTCGAGGTGCCGGAGAGCTACATCGACGATTATTCGCTGCAACTGAAGCAGGGCAGCACGGATCGGATTGAAGGCTATGTGCACGTGGCGGGCGCCGCGGCGGGGCAGCACGTCACGGTACGAGTCCCCGACCTGCACGTGGACAAGGATGCCGTGACGGATGCGAATGGGCGGGCGGAGATTTCGTTCGCTGCACAAGGACTGGAGCTATGGGCTCCGGAGCACCCGCGGCTCTACCGCGTCGAGATGAGTGCGGGGCCGGATCGGCTGGCGGATGAGATCGGCTTCCGCACGGTGGCCGTGCAGGGCGACCACATCCTGCTGAATGGCAAGCCGATTTTTCTGCGAGGCGTCAGCTATCACGACGAGGCGCCGTTCCGTTCCGGTCGAGCCTGGTCGGATCAGGACGCGCAGACGCTGCTGGGCTGGGCGCATGAGCTGCACTGCAACTTCGTGCGCATGACGCACTACCCGCACACGGAGAACGAGTATCGGCTGGCCGACAAAACGGGGATTCTGGTCTGGTCGGAGATCCCCGTGTACTGGGGCATCGACTGGACGAATCCGAAGACTCTGGATGTGGCGAAGCATCAGCTGTGGGAGATGATCCGGCGGGATAAGAATCACGCGGCTGTGATCCTGTGGTCGATGTCGAACGAGACGCCGGAGAGTCCCGAGCGCGACACCTTCATCCACCAGCTTGCGGTGGCCGCGCGCGAACAGGATCCGACGCGGCTGATCACGTCGGCCATCGTGACGCACTTCCACGGGACGCATGCGGAGCTCGACGATCCGCTCGGCAAAGACCTGGATGTGCTTGGCTACAACGAGTACATCGGCTGGTACATGGGGACCCCGGAAACCATCCCCGATTACACGTGGGAGAATCCGATGGGCAAGCCGGTAATCCTGAGCGAATTTGGCGCGGGTGCAAAGGCGGGGCTGCATGGGCCGGAGACGCAAAAGTTCACCGAGGAGTACGAAGACTTCGTGTATCGACAGCAGTTCAAAATGATGGAGAAGATGCCATTTCTGCGCGGGATGACGCCGTGGGTGCTGATGGATTTTCGCTCGCCCATGCGCCAGCTCCCTGGCATTCAGGACGACTACAACCGCAAGGGCCTCGTGTCCGATAAGGGCGAGAAGAAGAAAGCTTTCTTTACCCTGCAGGACTACTACGCGAAGAAGAGCCACTAGCCAATCTCGCCGGCTGGCAGCCAGTTCTTTGCTGGCTACCAGCGTCTAGAGGATTGCCAGCTTCTTTGCCGTCTTTTGCAGCGTCTCCAGAGCGCTGTCGAGTTGCTCGCGGGTGTGCTCGCTGGTCATGATCGTCCGAATGCGCGCCTTGCCTTCGGGCACCGTAGGGAAGGCGATGCCGGTGGCCATCACCCCGGCATCGAAAAGCGCGCGGGAAAAGTC
>DASSKX010000358.1:0-6503 GCA_035689925.1 Acidobacteriaceae bacterium | reverse complement strand
GGGTATTTGTAATCGTGCCGGCTGCGGGACTAGGGACCAGAATGGCGCCCGGCCATGCAACACAAACCGCTCCCAAGCAGTTTCTGGAAATAGCGGGCGTTCCGATTCTGATCCACACGCTGCGCGCTTTTGCCGAGGTTCCTGAGATTGCGGCTATTGTGATCGCGGTGCGCGCTACCGAGCGCGAACGGCTCACCGCCCACGTGCGGGAACATGGCTATGCGGAGAAGGTTCGCATCGCCGAGGGCGGAGACACCCGCCAGGAGAGCGTCTATAACGCGCTGCGAACGCTGGATTGCTCCGATGAAGACATTGTTCTCGTGCACGATGCCGTGCGGCCGCTGATTGAGCCGGCCGTCATTCACCGGGTGATTGAAGCAGTGCAGAAGCACAGCGCAGCGATTGTCGGATTGCCGGCACTCGACACCATCAAGCAGGTGGAACGCACCGCGGATGGCGCGATTGTCACCGCGACGATTCCGCGTGAGTACATCGTGCAGGCGCAGACGCCGCAGGGGTTCCGCTGCGGTTTGCTGAGAAAAGCATTCGCCGAGGCTGAGGCGGACGGCTTTGCCGGGACGGATGAGGCCAGCATCGTGGAGCGGGCAGGCACGCAGGTCTTCGTGGTGCCAGGGTCGTCATCGAACATTAAGATCACCCAGCCGGGCGATCTGGAACTGGCCGAATTCTTTCTGGCGCATCGACAGGCGAGCGAGGAGCCCGCCCGAGCCGGCCGGTAAATCCGCAGCGGCCGATCGGAACCTGATATACCCTGATTCTGCAGCAACCGACCCACGAAAACCGCGAATATGGATATCCGCATTGGCTATGGCTTCGACTCGCACGCCTTTAAGCCCGGCGTGCCGCTGAAGATTGGCGGCCTCAGCATTGACCATCACGAGGGGCTGGCCGGCCATTCCGACGGGGATGTGCTGCTGCACGCCATCACCGATGCCTTGCTCGGGGCGATTTCCGCGGGCGACATCGGCAGCTTCTTTCCTCCGGGCGATCCGCGCTGGAAGGGAGCCGATTCGTCGGTCTTCCTGAACCTCGCGATGGAGGAAATTCAGAACGCCGGCTTCCGGATCGTGAATGTGGATACCACATTGGTTTTGAACGCGCCGCGCATCGGACCGATCTCCGGCGAGATGCGGGAACACGTCGCCGACCTGCTGGGCATCGTGCCCGCAAATGTGGGAATCAAGGCAAAGACGCCTGAAGGGCTGAACGTGGATCACGTAGCGCAGGCCCATGCCGTGGTGCTGCTGGAGCGTGTTGAGGATCCGGGCGAGTTGCAGACGATGTCGGCGGTGATGGAGAGCCAGCGTCAGCTGGAAGACGTGGTGCGGGATCTGGTGAATCAGGTGCACGGCGTCGCCGTCAGGTCGCCCTTCGATACGGACGACATTACGTAATTACGCAGTCTTCGCTACAGGAACCGCAGCTTCGGTTCGATTGGGAGTACGCCGCACTCCACGCCATAGCGGTAGAAGAGCTGCAGTCCTTCAAGGCACGGCTGGTCCAGCACATACCAGATGTTCTGAGACAAATAGGTGTGGATCGTTGCGCGCGGGACGGCGATTTTGGCCGCCCACTCATTGGCCAAATCGTCGATGTGCGCAAGGCCCTGATCGCGGGAGCGCTGGAAGTCCTCGACGACCTGACTGGCTGGAATGCCTGCGGCCAGAACTGCCTCGGGACGTACGCCCCACACCGCAGACACCCACACGGTTCCGGTGAAGGTGTGCCACTCGTGCGCGAGATCGAGGTAGAGCAGCTTTTCTCCGGTGCGGCGCTCGCGCGGCTCGCGATCCTCGAGGGCGAGCAGGGCCGGATCGCCGATGAGCAGTGCTGCATCGGCGAGGGACAGCATGGCGTCGAGGTTCGGCGCATGCGGCACGAACTCCGGCTGCGTTTTCCAGTACTTTGCGAAGAGAATGCGCGTGTAGGCGGAGGTGGTGCGTGAGGCCGTGTCGAGAGCGACGCGCCGCACCCCGGCGATGCCATCGGGATGGCGCACCACGAGGATGAGCGAGCGGACGCGGTCGCGCGAGGCAATGGTGCACCCGGGAATGACGGAGAGCGAATGCGTGAAGGGGAGTGCCGCAACGGGAACGAGGCCGATGTCCGCGTCTCCGGAGGCAAGCTTTGCGGCGCACTCCGCGGGTGTGTCGGACGAGACCGTGTAGCGCGCGAGCAAACGCGCGCGGTCCGGCTCATGGTCGAAGCTCCACATCAGCGGAGCTGGATTGAGAAAGTGGATTGCTGAGACGCGCAGCAGGGCCAGTTCACGTTCGGAACGCACCCATCAGGATAACGTGGCTTCCGTAACCGCAGGGAAGCGCGTTTTCCTTGACCAGCAGGGGGGCTGAAGCTAGGCTCCGGGCAGATTCCCATGAAAAGCGCATCGTCACCGGCTTACGAGCGGAGCGAAGGACTGCCATGACGTCGACGCAAACTCCGGCGGCTGTCGTGCAGGATACTTCTTTGCAGGAGCGGCATGCCTGGCTGGCGCTGGCGCTAACTCCGGGCATCGGTCCACGCCGCTTGCTGCGCGCCATCGAGCAGCGCGGCTGTGCTGAGTGCGTGCTGCATCTGCCCCTGACGGAGCTGGAGTCGCTGGAATTCCCGGCTCAGGCTGCGCAGTTCATCGCATCGGGTGAGGCGGGACACACGGCCGATCAGGAACTCGAGAAACTTACTGCAACGAGTGCGACGTTCCTTACCTATCGCGACGATGCATATCCGGAACGCTTACGGCAAATCTATGACCCGCCGGCGCTCTTGTGGCTGCGCGGAGAAGCATCCCTGTTGTCCGGGCCGATCCTCGCGGTTGTGGGGACACGTCATCCGACGCCCTATCGAGTCGGGATGGCAGAGAAGCTGTCGCGCGACCTGGCGCTGCGAGGACTCATCATTTTGAGTGGGATGGCACGAGGGATCGACACATTCGCGCACAAGGGAGCGATCGCCGCGAAGCGTCCGACGGTTGCGGTCTGGGGCACCGGCGTTGATGTGATCTATCCGAAAGAGAACAAGGCGCTGGCAGAACAGATCGTCGCAGGAGGCGGAGCGGTTGTCTCCGAGTACCCGCTGGGGAGTTTTCCGGCGCCGCAAAATTTCCCGCGTCGCAACCGTATCCTCAGCGGCATGAGCGTGGGCGTGCTGGTGATCGAGGCCGCCGAGTACAGCGGCACGCGCGTGACCGCCCGCTGCGCGCTCGAGCAGAACCGTGACGTCTTCGCGGTGCCCGGCAATGTGACGAACAAAAACGCCTGGGGACCTAACCTGCTGATTAAACAGGGCGCAAAGCTCACTGCCTCATGGGAGGACGTCTGGGAGGATCTGCCCACCGATATCCGCATGGCCCTTGAGCAGAGCCAGGGATTTGCATCCGAAGGCACCTCTGAGGCATCGTTATTCGAGGAAACTCCACTCTCGCCCTCGGAGGGACGCGTCTTCAGCGTGCTTCGTCACGATGAGGCCCTGCAGATGGATGAGATTCTGGAAAAGCTCGAGGCGGAAATGAGCTCTTCCGAAGTCTTTACCGCCCTCTTCGAGCTGGAACTTGCGGGTCGCATCAAGCAACTTCCAGGCAGAAATTACGTCAGGAGCTTCTGAGCAAGCCGTTGCTTCGCTTCCGCATCCCCAGAACGCGGTTCTTTGTCTGCGTGTAGATTGAAAATGCCGGGACGTGGTAGTTTCCCGAAAGGCAGAGGGCAACCGCCTGCCCGGGCGCTGCTGGCTGGAAAAAGGAAAAAATGGGTAAATCGCTGGTTATCGTCGAGTCGCCCGCTAAAGCGAAGACGATCAACAAATATCTCGGAAACACCTACACGGTCGAAGCGTCGTTCGGCCACATCATGGACCTGCCGAAGCGCGACATCGGGGTGGAACTCAAGCACCGCACCTTCAAGCCGACGCTGATCGTCACACCGGATAAGGAGAAGCTAGTCGGCAAACTGCGCAAGCTTGCCTCGACAGCCGACGCCGTATATCTCGCGCCCGACCCGGACCGCGAAGGCGAAGCCATCGCCGCGCACCTGCAAATGCAATTGCTGCCGGCGGTGAAGGACAGAAGAAAGATTCATCGGGTCACCTTTAACGAGATTACGCGCAAAGCGGTGCAGCAGGCCTTTGAGCACGCTCGCGACGTGGACGAGAATCTGGTTGACGCGCAGCAGACGCGGCGCGTTCTGGACCGTATTGTCGGCTATCAAATCTCGCCGCTCCTCTGGGACAAGGTGCGCCGCGGGCTCTCCGCCGGCCGGGTGCAGACGGTGGCCGTGCGGCTGATTGTGGAGCGCGAGCGCGAGATTCAGGCGTTTAAGCCGGTCGAGTACTGGACGATAGATGCGGCTGTCTCTCCCGTTCCTGACGGACAGGAGTTTGTCACGCGCCTGGCGGGCATCGACGGCGTGAAGGCTGAAGTGCCGACGGTGAGCGCGCCCAGCGTATCCGATCAGAAGACGGCCGAAGCCATCGTTGCGGCCATCAGCAAAGCGCGGTGGTCCGTTCGCAGCGTTGAGCGGAAGGAACGCCGCCGCTCGCCGGCTCCGCCGTTCACGACGAGCAAGCTGCAGCAGGACGCATCACGCCAGCTTGGGTTCAACGTGAAACGCACCATGGGCGTCGCGCAGAGGCTCTATGAAGGTGTTGACATCGGGGATGAGGGTACGATCGGCCTGATCACGTATATGCGTACCGACTCGATCCGCGTCGCGCCGGAAGCGCTGACGGCGGCACGCGAGTACATCGGCGGCAAGCTCGGCAAGCAGTATCTGCCCGAGCAGCCGAATGTCTACCGGTCCAAGAAAGATGCGCAGGATGCGCACGAAGCGATTCGACCCACGAATCCGGATCTGCATCCGGATGAGATCCGCCGTTACCTGAGCGACGAGCAGTACCGGCTCTACAAGCTGATCTGGCAGCGGTTCGTCGCATCGCAGATGGTGCCTGCGGTCTTCGACCAGACCACGGTGAACATCGATGCGCGTGCGGACCGCAGCTACGAATTTCGTTCCACCGGATCGGTGCTGAAGTTCGACGGATTCCTGAAGGTCTATCACGAAGCCACAGACACTCCGGATGACGATGAGGAGTCACTGAAGAACGCTTTGCCCGCGCTGAACGATGGCGATGCGCTGCGCCTGCTGCGCACGATGCCGGACCAGCATTTCACCGAGCCGCCTCCGCGCTACAACGAGGCTTCGCTGGTGAAGGAACTGGAAGAGCGGGGTATCGGTCGTCCATCGACGTACGCTTCGATCATTACGACCATTCAGGACCGCGAGTACGTCACGAAGGTTCCCCCGACGGGCCGCGGAGGACGGTTCTATCCGACAGAGATTGGTACTGTCGTCAACGATTTACTCGTTCACAATTTCCCCTACATCTTCGATACGCAGTACACGGCGAAGCTGGAAGAGGAACTGGACGATATCGAAGAGGGCAAGGAGCGTTGGACCGATCTGCTGAAGGCTTTTTACGCGCACTTCGAAGAAGAGCTGAAGCGCGCCGAAAAGCACATGGAGAACGTGAAGCGGATGGAGCAGCCCACGAACGAGAAGTGCGACCTGTGCGGCTCTCCGCTTGTGCTCAAGTGGGGCAAGTTCGGGTCGTTTTATGCGTGCAGCGCCTACGGCAAAGAGAAGCCGGTGGCCGTCGCTGCGAGCGCGTGGAAGAAGGACGCGAAGAAGGTCCTCGCGAAGATCGAGTCGAAGCTGAAGTATCCTCTGCTCGTGAAAACGACGGCAGACGAGGAGGCGAACACCGTCGCGGAAGTTCAGGCGAAGGCCGAACTGAAACCGGCGATCGAAAAGGCGCTCGCGACCGGGCAGAAAGTCACTGTTGAGCAGGTGAGCTGCGGTTTCACCAAGGAGAATCACGCGTCGAAGCCCGATTTGCAGGCGAGCGACGGACAGAATGGTCCCGCTGAGGAGTACTGCGAGAACTGCGGACGCGTGATGGTGCTGCGCCGCGGTCCGTTCGGGGCGTATATGGCGTGCCCGGGTTACAACGAAGATCCGCCGTGCAAGACAATCCGGCGCCTCTCGCAGAAGCAGCAACAGAAGCCGGCGCAACCACTGGACGAGACGTGCCCGCAGTGCGGCAAGCAACTGGTGCTGCGCTCCGGCAGCTACGGCGAGTTCGTCTCCTGCTCTGGCTATCCGAAGTGCAAGTACGTCAAACAGAACCTGATCGAGGGGCTCAAGTGTCCGAAGTGCGGCCAGGGAGATATCGCCGAGCGCAAGGCTCGTACCGGCAACATTTTCTGGGGCTGCACGCGGTATCCGAAGTGCGACTTCACATCCAACCTGAAGCCGGTCGCGCAGAAATGTCCTCAGTGCGGCTCGCCGTACGTGGTGGAGCGCGTCGTGGATGGCGGCTTGTATCTGGTCTGCCCGAATAACAAGGAGATGATGCCGAAGCGCCGTCCGCGGAAAGGACAGAAAACCGAAGAACCGCAGCAGACCATCGACTGCCACTTCTCCGAACGCATC
>DASSKX010000357.1:0-6311 GCA_035689925.1 Acidobacteriaceae bacterium | reverse complement strand
GTGTAGCGTATGAACGTTTAGCGTGCAGGAACGATCGCTTTCTGCACGCTAATCTTTGTCTGCCGCTCCCTGTGCCCTGCCCGCTGCGGCGCTCTCGGTGCTCAGTTTGTCGAGGGCGCGGTACATCTCCTCGTTGCGCAGGATGGCCTGAACGTATTCGCGGGTCTCGGTGAACGGGATGGATTCCACGAACTCGTCGATGCCGTGGTAGTTGCCGATGCTCTGCCAGTCGGTGACGCGGTCATCGCCGGCGTTGTAGGCGGCGAAGGCGTACTCAGGCTTGCCGCCGAAACGGTCCAGCGTCTGGCGCAGATAGTGCGTGCCCAGCAGAATATTCGTCGACGGGTTGAGCAGGTCGTCGGTGCGGAAGTGGCGGAGGCCTTCCTGTTTCGCCATCGCGCGCCCCACGGAGGGCAGCAGTTGCATCAGGCCGTAGGCGCTCTTGCCGGAGATGGCGGTTGGGTTGAACTCCGTCTCCTGGCGGATGAGCGAGGCCACCATGTAGGGATCGAGGCCGTTCTTCTGCGCGTCCGCCTTAATCTCGCTCCAGTAGTTTTGCGGGAAGAGGATGCGCCAGTAGCTGACGGGAATCGCTTCGAGCGGCGCTGAGGTGTAGAACGGCAGCTTCCGCTTGAGCAGACGCATGGCGCGCCACGACTCGCCGTAGGAGGCGTAGATCTGCGCTTCGGCAAAGGCTCCCCACTCATCGCTGCCGTCGGCCGCCTGGATCTCCGGCTCGATGTATTCGTTCAGGCCGGCGTTGGCGAGGAGTTGCGCTTTCTGCACGTGCGGATCGTCGTCCGGCACATCGTCGGTCAGCTCAGGAATGACGTCCGGCTGCAAAGCGTCAAGCGCCGCGTTCTGGAGAGGCGTGACCGAGCCGAGCGCTTTGAGATGTTCCTGCGCGAGCATGCCGTAGTAGTAGTGCGGATAGACGCGCACGATGGTCTTGTAGTACTCGGCGGCAGCGGCGGCGTTGTGCTCGCGATCCTCATAGAGCTTCGCGCGCCAGTAGAGGGCGGAAGGAATCTCGCGGCCGCCGGGATACATCTGGATCTGCTCGTCGAAGAGGCGCGCAGCCTCATCGTAATTGCCCAGGCGGTAGTTCAGCCATCCGGTGCGCCAGTGCGCGGAGGGCGCATACTTTGAACGCGGAAAGCGTTTTGCTACTTCGCCGTAGTACGTGACGGCGTTGGGATAATCCTTGCGCAGCAGATACATGTTGCCGCTGGAGTAGAGCGCTTCGGCGAGCCAGGGGCTGGTGGGGAAACGCGTCTCCATCTGGCTGACGACCGACTGCTGCGTGCCGGTGTCGGCGGCATCGCGCGCGAGTTCCATCACGAGATACATGCGGCGCGCGCCGGTTTCGTCATTCGAGTCGGGGATGGCATCGAGTTCGCGCTTCGTGAGCCGGTTCAGCTTCCAGTCGCACTCCGCGGCCGCGACCAGCAGCGCATTGCGCTCAGCGGGATCGATGTTGGATTGCCCGGCGAGCGAGCGATATTCCTCGAGCGCGTCGGTGTAGTGGCCGGCGTCGTACAGGGCGTCGGCATGGCGGCGGCGCTCCGCGGCGGAGAGGTTGGCGAGGACGCCATTTGTCACCAGCTGCGCGCGTGCGTTGGCCGCCTCAAACGAGAGCGGGTAGCCGAGATAGATGTGCTGATACAGCCGGTTCGCTTCGGCAGTGTTGCCGGCCAGCGCTTCAGCCTTCGCCTGGGCGAGCTGGAAATCGGCGTGGCCCGCGATCGCGTGGCCCTGGTAGCGCGCGAGGATCGCAAGAGCCTTTTGCGGATCGCCTTCCTGCGTGAAGAGATTCGCCTGCAGAATCGGAACGCTGGGGACGAAGATGCTGTCGGCATATTTCGTGACAAAGTCGTTCAGCACCAGCTCGGCCTTGGGCAGCTCATTGCTCTGGAGGTAGGCCTGCGCGGTGAGGTAGTCGGCGTAGTCGGCGAGCACGCCGTCAGGATGCGCGGCGGTGGCTCCGACGAGGCGTGATTTGCGCAGCGTTTCCTCGGCGTCGCTGAATTTGCGGTCGAGCAGATAGGCGTGGCCCAGTGCCAGGTAGGCGGCGGAGGCAGCTTCTCCGCTGTGACTGTGCGCCCAGCCGGAGACTCCGGCGTAGGCGGCCGGGGTGCGGTTCTGGGCGAGTTGCTGCGCCATCGGCCGCAACTGCGATGAGGCGACGAAGGCGCGACGGATCCGATGCGAGCGGGCGATTTCCTTCGCGGTCAGGCGGCGGCGATGGTGGCGACGGCGCGCCGAGGCGGCTTTGCGATGGGCGGCGGTGTGCGTCGTGTGCTTCCCGTGTAGCTCCGAAGCGCTGGTGCTGGTGGCGTGCGCGTTGGAAGGATGTTTCTTCGACGACAGCTTCTTTTTGGAGGACTGCGTCGTCTGCGCCGATTCCGGATGCGAGATGCGCGCAAACGCCGGAGCGGCGAACGCCGCAATGAGCAGCATGGTGACGATACCGCCGAAGCGCGTCCGAAGGCGGACCCCTGCCCTGCTCTGCTGGCTGAAATTGTTGAAAATTCGACGGCTCACTCGACTAACCAACCCCACCCGCGACATCCCACTCCCCTGCTTCCACTGTAAGACGGATTCGGCGCGGTTTCGGGAGGGAAAGGGGTGGAATCCCGAGAAAGTTGCACAACAAAGTACCCCCTGCGGCCCCGGATGAGGTTGGATGCGGGAAGGGCTCTCCTTGACAGTCTGGGATAGCGGAGGCTATTCTCCCAGACATTCTGGGAGAAGGAGCACGATGGCAAACGACACGCCGGTCGATCTGCTGCAGGGCACGCTGGACATGCTGGTGCTGAAAGCTGTGTCGCTGGGGCCGCTGCATGGCTATGGGGTGCTGCTGCGTATCCAGCAAATCTCGCAGGGGCGGCTGGAGGTCCAGCAGGGTTCGCTCTACCCCGCCCTGTATCGGCTGGAACACGAGGGCTGGATCGCCGGGGAGTGGGGGCAGAGCGAGAACAAGCGGCGCGCGCGCTTTTACCGGCTGACCGCGGCGGGACGGCGGCGGCTTGAGTCCGAGACCAGGAAGTGGGCGGAGTTTGCCGACGTGGTCGGCGCGATTCTGAAGACGGCTCCCGAGCAGGGCTGAGCGCGGAGGAAGGATGAGCCTGAGCAGCCGAGTGCGAACGTGGTGGCGGGCGATGCGGAGCGGCAGGGCCGTCGATGCGCAGATCGATGACGAGCTGCGCTTCCACATCGAGAGCTGCGCCGAAGATCTGATGCGCGGCGGCTTGTCCCGCGAAGAGGCGCTGCGGCGGGCCAGGGCGCAGCTGGGCAGTCTGGCTGCGGCTCGGGAGAATGCCCGCCAGGCGTGGGGGACGCGCTGGATCGACGATCTGCGCGGCGATCTGCGCTACGCCGTGCGCATGCTGGCGAAGAGCCCGGGATTCGCGCTGATCGCTGTAGGCTCGCTCGCGCTGGGCATTGGGGCGAATACGGTCATCTTCACCGCAGCACAACACGCGCTGCTGGACCGGCTCGATGTGCCGCATCCGGAGCAGTTGCGGATGCTGGAGTGGGCAGAGCCGCATCCGGGCGTGGTGGAGAGCCTCTGGGGCTGGTATGACGACGGGCCGGCGGGGGTGCGGTCGACTTCGTTCTCCTATCCGGTGTATGAGCAGCTGCGCCGGGAGAATCGCTGGCTCGAGGATCTGTTTGCGTTCAAGAACTTCGGACGGATGACGGCGACGCTGGAGGGGCACGCTCAGCCGGTGGTCGTCGAGATGGTTTCCGGTAATTACTACGCGCAGCTGGGGGTGCGTCCGCAACTGGGGCGCGGCATTCAGGAGTCGGACGACGGCGCTGTGGGCAGCGGCCCGGTGGTGGTGATCAGCGAACCCTTCTGGACCAGGCGGTTCGGCCGCTCGCCGGAGGTGATCGGCAGGACGATCCTGATCAACGCGACGCCCATGACGATTGTCGGCGTGAATCCTGCGGGGTTCACGGGCGCGTATTCGGCGCAGGAGAGCCCGGATGTTTTTTTGCCCTTCAGCATGCAGCCGGTGATCGCGCCGCAGAACATCGAATCGAATGCGTCCGGTTCCCTGCTCGAGAATACGCACCTTTGGTGGGTGCTGGTGATGGGGCGAGCGAAGCCGGGCGCGACGGATGCGGCGGTTGCTGCCGGCCAGGCGGGGCTGGACGCGGTGATGATCAACACCGTGCGCGCCACGATGACCATGAGCAAGGGCAGCCGGATGCCGCAATTGTTGCTGCGGGACGGAAGCCGCGGACAGAATCCGAATACCGACGATCTGGTGAAGCCCGTTGCTGTTTTGCTGGGCCTGGCCGGGCTGGTGCTCCTGCTGGCGTGTGCGAACCTGGCCAATCTGCTGATGGCGCGCGGCGGCTCACGGCAACGCGAGATGAGCGTGCGGCTGGCGCTCGGCGCGGGACGGCGGCGCATCCTGCGGCAGATGATGACGGAGAGCTTGCTGCTCTCGCTGCTCGGCGGTGCGACTGGACTGCTGCTCGCGTTTGCGGTGCGGAATACAATTCCGCGGCTGCTGTCGGATTCGTGGTCATCTCCGGCTTTCACGGCGAAATTCAGCTGGCCGATCTTCGCGTTTGCGGCCGTCATCTCGATCCTGACGGCGCTCATCTTCGGCCTGGCGCCGGCGTGGCAGGCCATGCGCGTGGAGGCGAGCACCGGCCTGAAGGACAGCGGCCATACGGTGACGCATCGACGGCGCGGGCTGAGCGGCAGGGCGATCGTCGTGTTTCAGATGGCGCTTTCGATGCTGCTCGTCGTCGTCGCGGGGTTGTTTGCGCAGACACTGATGCGGCTGGGGAAGGCGCCGCTGGGATTCCAGTCGCACCACGTGCTGCTGTTCAGCGTGGAATTGCCGGAGAGCAGGTATCCGGGACCGGCGAGCCTGAGAGTTCTGCAGCAGGTTGAAGAACGACTCGCAGCGGTGCCGGGCGCGCGCTCAGTGACGCTGTTGACGGTGCCCCTGCTGTCGGGCAATGCGTCGAACATGACCTTTGTACCGGAAGGAGAGCATTACCGGCGGGAAGACCGGCCTGGCGTGCTCGCCGATTACGTGGGGCACGATTTCTTCAGGACGTTTACGATTCCGATGCTTGCGGGGCGCGCGTTCAACGAGGGTGATACCGCAACATCGCGCAAGGTCATCGTGGTGAATGAAAGCCTTGTGAACAAATTCTTTCGCAATCGCAATCCGATTGGGACAACGGTCGAGATCGGTTGGAATCATCCATACCCGGCGCAGATTGTTGGCGTGTGCGCGGACACGAAGTACTACTCGATGCGGGTCAGCGCGCAACCAACTGCCTACGCGCCGTACACCCAAAGAGGAGTTGGACTGAATCAGGCGACGTTTGCCGTCGCGACGGGTTTGCCTGGAGACGCCATTCTGCCGTCGCTGCGCGATGCGGTGGCGTCGGTGGACAGGAATCTGCCGGTGCTCGAGGTGCGCACGCAGGACGAACAGATTGCGGCGAACCTTCGGCAGCCGCGCTTGTTTGCCGACCTGACCGGCGCGTTTGGTGTGCTGGCGCTGGTGCTGGCGTGCATCGGGATCTACGGCATTACGGCGTACTCCGTCTCGCAGCGGACGAATGAGATTGGCATCCGGATGGCGCTGGGCGCGGAGCCGCGGCGCGTGCTGCGGATGGTGCTCCGCGAGGCGTCGTGGCTGGGGGTCATCGGGGTGCTTACGGGACTGGCCGGAGCGCTGGCGCTCGGACGCGTGATTGGGGCGATGCTCTACGGACTCAAGGCGTGGGATCCGGCGACGCTGGCGGCGTCGGCTTTGTTGCTGCTGGCCGTGGCGCTGGCAGCGGGATGGCTTCCGGCGCGGCGCGCTGCGGGCGTCGATCCGATGCGGGCGCTAAGGCATGAGTAGAGATCAGAGAACAGCGAGCAGGGATCAGAGGGCGCGGGAGTGAAACGATGAGCATGAGCAGTCGGGTGCGGACGTGGTGGCGGGCGATGCGGCGCGGCGAGGCCGTCGATGCGCAGATCGATGACGAGCTGCGGTTCCATGTCGAGAGCCGTGCCGAGGACCTGATGCGCGGCGGCGTGGCGCGCGAGGCGGCGGTGCGCCGGGCGAAAGCCGAACTGGGCAGCGCGGCCGCGGCTCGAGAGAATGCGCGCCAGGCGTGGGGCACGAGGAGCTTCGACGATCTGCGGGCGGATCTGCGGTATGCCCTGCGCATGCTGCGGAGGAGCCCTGGGTTTACGGTGATTGCCGTCGGATCGCTGGCGCTCGGGATCGGCGCGAACACGGCCATCTTCTCCGTGGTGAACGCGGTGCTGCTGCGGCCGC
>DASSKX010000356.1:0-3739 GCA_035689925.1 Acidobacteriaceae bacterium | reverse complement strand
AAGACGCTCACAGCCCACAGGCGTCCCGTCGCCGTCGGCATTCCCGGATACATTCTGCCCACCAACCTGGATGCCCATCTGTTTCTGAACTACCGCGAGCCTGTGCAGGCGATCACTGTAGAGCCGGCAGGCGCCATTGCGGTTCACGCGGACGGGCGCACGCCCGGAGGCTGGCACGCCTATGGCGTGCAGGGGATTGCCTGGGGACGCGCGCGCCTGACGATCCGCTACCGCGACGGTCTGGTGCAGACCATCGCCTACCGCGTGATCAAACCCGAGGATCAGGCTGTTGCCGACCTGGGGCGCTTCCTCACAACGAAGCAATGGTTCACGAAAGCCGACGACCCGTTCCACCGCAGCCCCTCAGCCATCAGCTACGACCGGCAGGAGAACGCGTGGGTCACACAGGACAGGCGCGTCTGGATCGCCGGCCTGAGTGACGAAGCCGGCGCCGACTCATGGCTCGCGCTTGCCATGAAGGAATTCGGCGAACCTGATCCGGCGGAAGTTGCGAAGCTGGAGCAGTTCGTCGATGGTGTGCTCTGGGGCCGCCTGCAATATAAGGATGGACCGCAGCAGTACGGCGTCCGCAAAAGCCTCTTCTACTACCAGCCCGACCAGTTTCCGCCCGGCTTCTACCGCAGCGACCTGAACTGGACCACCTGGACGAGCTGGAATCAAAAAGCTTCCGAAGCCGTCGATCGGTCCTTCGACTACCCACACGTCGCCTCGGCGTACTGGGCGTTGTACCGGCTGGCTCGGAACCACCCCGGCCTGGTGACGCATCATCCGTGGCAGTGGTACCTGAACCAGGCCTGCGAAACAGCGCTGGCCATGACGCGCTTCGCCCCGTATTACTCGAAATTCGGCCAGATGGAAGGCGACATTTACGTCTACATCCTCGACGACCTCAGGCGCGAGGGCATGACCGAGCAGGCCACGCAGCTCGAAAACGCAATGCGCAAACGCGCCGACCACTGGCGCTCGGAGAAATACCCGTTCGCCAGCGAGATGCCGTGGGACTCCACCGGGCAGGAGGAAGTTTATGCCTGGACGAAGTACTTTCACGACGACACGAAAGCCGAGGTGACGATCTCCGCCATCCTCGGTTATGATCCGGCAATTCCCAGCTGGGGTTACAACGGCAGCGCGCGTCGCTATTGGGATTTCATTTTCGGCGGCAAAATCCAGCGGCTGGAGCGGCAGCTGCATCACTACGGCTCAGGCATCAATGCAATCCCTCTGTTGTCGGAATACCGTGATCACCCCGACGATCTCTACCTGTTGCGCGTGGGCTACGGAGGTACGATGGGCGAGCTGGCCAACATCGACCAGGATGGGTTCGCGTCCGCGGCCTTCCACGCCTTCCCGGATATGCTCGCGGACGATCCGTATTCCGGCGACTACGGCTCTGGCTTCTGGGGATTCGCGGCGAATACCGCAACCTACGTCGCGCACGACCCCGCGCTCGGATGGCTCTGCTTCGGCGGCAATCTCGAGCAGCGCGGCCAGATGCTGCGCATCACTCCGCTGGATGCGTTTCGCAGCCGACTCTACATCGCCCCGGCGGGTCTTTGGATCACGCTGGATTCCGGCCGAATGCACGACGCCGTTTTCGATAGCAACTCCGGAGAGGTGCGCCTGACCCTCGCGCGGGCCACGCAGGAAACGCCCGTCGCGCGCCTCCGCATCGAGCAGCCCGAAAAGCTCTCCGGCGTGGCGCAGTACCACCCTGCAGGCTCTCTCCGCCTGGAGCGCGGAGCGTACACGATTCCTCTCCACGCGCAGCCGACCACGATCCGCATATCTCCCGATCGCGGGCCGGAGGGGAGGCCCTGATGCGTCTCTGGGCTCCCATTGGCCTGGCCCTTGTCCTGAGCTCGGCATCTGCCCAGACAAAGCCCGACCCAGCCGCATCCATCCAGCGCGGCATTCACCTCGTGGAGGCAGGACGGTGCAGGGAAGCGATGCCCCTGCTGAAGCGCGCGCTTCCCGCTGCTACGGATAAGAGCCTCCGCTACGACGCCGGCATGGCGACGGTGCGCTGCGCCATGGCTCTGAACGATGATCAAACAGCGGTCGACACGCTGCTGATGCTCGAGCGGCTCGTGCCGAACGATCCCGAAGTGCTCTATATGGCAGCGCACATCTTCTCCGAACTCGGCACCCGCTCTGCCGATCAGCTGCAGACACGGGATCCCTCCTCCGTACAGGCCCGGCGCATTCAGGCCGAGGCGCTTGAGTCGCAGGGGAAGAACACCGACGCCGCCGAGATCTACCGCAAAATTCTTGCCGACAATCCGAAGACGCCCGGCATCCACTACCGTCTCGGTCAGATCGACCTGGCTCTCGCCGGCGACACCGGATCCACCGACGAAGCCCGCAAGGAATTCGAGGCTGAGACCCAAATCGATCCGACCAACGCCTCTGCAGAATTTGTGCTCGGGGAACTCGACCGCCGCGCCGGCAACTGGGAGCCAGCGATTCGCCACTTCACGCGTGCCGCGCAGCTCGACGAAGGATTCTCCGAAGCGCGTCTTGCTCTCGGCATGACGCTGACCGCCGCCGGCAAGTATGCGGAGGCGATTCCGCCGCTCCAGGCTTACGCCAAAATGGACCCGGAAGATCCGGCCGGCCACTATCAGCTCGCGATGGCCTACGCGCATACCGGCAACAAAGAGGGGGCCGCCCGCGAGATGGCGCTGCAGGCGCAGGCCACGCGCGCCAAAGGCGCGACCGACAACACCGAGGGGCATGCAGTGCACCCATGATGCGCCGCATCGGCCCCGCTCTGTCTCGCCGCAGCTTCCTTCGCTGTGCCGCTGGTTCCGCGGTGTCGCTCGTCTGCACGCGTGCGCTGGGCGCTGAATCCGCCCCGCCGTATTTTGAGGAGATCCCCGCATCACGAAGCGGCATCGCCTGGACGCACACTGCCGGCCTCTCGCCGGAAATGTATTTGCCGGAAACCGTCGGCCCGGGCTGCGCCTTTCTCGATTACGACAACGACGGCTGGATGGACATTTACCTCGTCAACAGCGGCCCGTGCGACTTCTACAAACCCGCTCTGCCGCTGCGCAACGCGCTTTACCGCAATAATCGCGACGGCACCTTTACAGACGTAACGGAGAAGGCGGGAGTCGCCGGCACAGCCTACGGCATGGGCGTTGCCGTGGGCGACTACGACAGTGACGGCCTGCCCGATCTGTACGTCACGCAGTATCCGAACAGCATTCTCTACCACAATAATGGCGACGGCACCTTCACCGATGTCACCGCGAAGGCCGGCGTCACCGCGCCCGGATGGGCGACCAGCGCCGTCTGGTTCGATTACGACAACGATGGCCGGCTCGACCTCTTCGTCTGCCGCTTCGCCGACTTCAGCAAAGCGAAGAACGTATTCTGTGGTGGACACGGCCCTGGCGAGCGCTACTACTGCAAGCCCAACGCCTTCGCACCGACGCCCAGCCGCCTCTTCCACAACAACGGCGATGGCACCTTCACCGATGTCAGCCGCGAGTCGGGCGTCGCCGAAGTCATGGGCAAGGCATGGGGCATCGTCGCCGCGGACGTGAACAACGACGGCCGCATGGACCTCTTCGTCAGCAGCGACACGGCGCCGAACGCGCTTTTGATCAACCAGGGAAGCGGGCGGTTCACGAACAACGCATTGCTGGCCGGCGTCGGTTACAATCCGTTTGGCGTGGCGCGTTCGGGCATGGGCGTGGATGCGGCCGACTAC
>DASSKX010000355.1:0-13566 GCA_035689925.1 Acidobacteriaceae bacterium | reverse complement strand
GGCAGGCTTTCGAGAAAGATGCGACCGTAGCGCTGCCGTTCCAGCCGCGGGTCGAGGAGCATGAGTACGCCTCGATCTTCGAGGGAACGGATGAGCCGGCCGAAGCCCTGCTTGAGCGCGATGACCGCCGACGGGACCTGGTACTCGAAGAAGGGTCTACCGCCTGCTTCTTCAATCGCGCGCATGCGCGCCTGGACGACGGGATCGCTGGGCACCGCGAAGGGCAGGCGGTCGACAATCACGCAGCTGAGCGCTTCTCCCTGCACGTCCACGCCCTGCCAGAAGCTCGAGGTGCCGAAGAGGACGGCGTTGGGCGTTTGGCGGAATTCCTCGAGGAGAGCTTTGCGCGGGGCGGTTCCCTGCAGCAGCAGAGGATAGGGGACTTCGATCAGCAGTCGTTCGTAGAGATCGCGCATCTGCTGGTAGCTGGTGAACAGGCAGAAGGCGCGGCCACGGGTAATGTCCAGCATGCGACGAATGCGGTGCGCGGCTTCTTCCTGGAAACCGGGCTCGCGGGGGTCGGGCATCTCGGGGGGAAGATAGAGCAGCGCCTGGCGATCGTAACGGAAGTGGGAGGGCACGACCAGTTCGCGGGCCTCATCAAGACCAAGGCGCTTGCGCATGTGGGTGAATCCGCCCTGCACGGTGAGTGTGGCTGAGGTGAGGACGACGCTGGGGTAGTTCTGGAAGAGCAACTCCCGGAGCAACTCCGAAACGTCGATGGGCGTGGCCTGCAGATGCGTGGTGGTGTGGCGGCCGCTGCGACGCTCGAGCCAGAAGACAGTATTGCGGTCCTCGGATTCGAGCAGGAATTTGAGTTGTTCGCGGATCGTGCCGGCGCGGCGGCGGAGCGGTTGCGACTCCTCGATGCTCCGGAGCTTCTCCAGTTCCCCTTCCATGCGGTGCAGGCCATTTAACAGGCCGAGGTAGACGTCGCCATGGTCCTCAAGAAATTCATCGCGATTCGTGAACGGCATGCGGCCTTCGCCGCCTCCGGCTGCCGTGCGCGTGGGCAGCGCGCCAAAGAACATGCGGGCGCGCTCGCGAATCATCTGCGCGGCACTAACCACCTCGGACTTCAGCTCGCCTTTGGAGCGGAGCAGCGTTTCCACGTCGCGGGCCAGGTCTTCGAATTTCAGATTGCTGAGGCCGATGCCGAAGTAGCTGGACGCGACGTCTTCCAACTCGTGAGCTTCGTCGAAGACGACGACACCGGCTTCGGGCAGGACTCCGGCGTCGGGCGCACCTCCGGCCTGCTGGCGGATCGCCATGTCTGCGAAGAAGAGGTGGTGGTTGACGATTACTACATCGCTCTCCGCGGCGCGGCGGCGCATTTCCGTGATGAAGCAGCGCTGGTAATCGGGGCAAGTCTGGCCAAGACAGGCTTCGCTGCGGGCGTCGAGTTTGGCCCAGAGTGCACTGGCTTCGGGCAGATCGTCAATTTCGGCGCGGTCGCCGGTTTCGCTGGTCTTCTCCCACTCAGCGATGGCCTGGTACTGCGAGATCTCTTCCAGTCCTGAAAGGATTGGCTGGTTACGCAGCGCGAAGAGCTTGTGCCGGCAGAGGTAGTTCGCCCGACCCTTCATGTAGCAGACGCGCAAAGGCCCCAGCAGCGATTCGAGAAAGGGCACGTCCTTGAAAAAGAGCTGCTCCTGCAGGTTCTTCGTGCCGGTGGAAATGATGACACGCCGGCCCGTCGTCGCGCAGAGGCGCAGTGCGGGGAGCAGGTAAGCCAGGGTCTTGCCGGTGCCGGTTCCGGCCTCCACGATGAGGTGTCGATTATCCTGGAAGGCGCGCTCGACGGCCTGGGCCATCTCCAACTGGCCGCGGCGGAACTCATAAGGCAATGCGGAGCGGGCGAGGACCCCACCGGGCGCGAAGAATTCGTGCAGCGAGGGGAGCGACGAGGCGGCGGAGACGGAGGACACGGGCGAATTCGAATTCAGGATAGCGGGTACACGCTTGCCGAGAGGCTGGTCGCGGTGAAGAAAGTCAGGCGAAGGTCATCTGCCTCCGCGGCGGGGCGGAGGCAGATCAATGGGTACTACTGCGGTGGCTTTTGTTCGTTCTGCTGCTGCTTTTCCTCCTGCGGCTGGGAGGCGGATTGATCCGGGTGCGTCTCGTAGATCGAGTATTGGCGTCCCGGTTTGCGCAGCTTGATTGTGATGTCCCTTGAGTCTCCAGGCAATTCGTACTCGCCTCCGAACGTCTGGAAGCCGCTGGCGATCACCTGAACGCGGACGTTATCGCCGACGGGGATAAGGTCCAGCGAAGTCCTTCCATCCTGGTTCGTCTTCAGTTCCATATTGCCGGCATCTTTGCCGCCTTCAATGGGATGGAAGATGACCGAGGCGTCTTCCACTGGCTTGCCGTTGTCGGCTCGCAGGACGGTAACCGTCACTTTGCAGGTTGCCGGTGGGGGCTTGTACTTGCGGCCGCGGCCTCTCTGCTGCGCCTGTGCGGCGGTGAGGAGGAGCAACGCAACGCCAAGCAGGGCCAGCCCATGGCGGAAATGGGAGCGAGTCATAGCGCAATTTTAGTGCAAGGGAGCGGCGGCCCGGAATGGCATTTAGCGGCGGAGGGGAACTTTGCGGGACCGTGCTGCGTCTAAACTGGAACCGCAGGATCGCCGTCGCGGGAGGGCCTTTTCGGTTCAGGCGGTGCGCAAAACGAGAAACAACTGCTGCATGCCTTTCTTTTCAATGCGAAACGCCGTCCGCGGTCTTCTCTGGCTGGCTACCCTGCTTCCGGGCGCCGTCTGCTGCGGCCAGACGGAACCCACCCCAGGCTCGGACGCCTCAGCCCTCGTACAGCGCGCGGTAGCGAATCACTTTACGCAACAGGCGGCACATCAGCCGGAGCGGTTCGATCTGCACCGCAGGGATGAGCGCCGGAACGTGGTGCGGCAGATCATCGAGACGCCCCAGGGAGACGTAGCCATGCTGGTGGCGGTGAATGGGGCGCCGCTGAGCCCGGCGGGGCGCCAGATTGAAGTAAGCCGCCTTAACGCGCTGGTCGCGAACCCTGCCATGCAGGAACACAGGCGTAAGCGCGAGGCTGAAGATCGGGCGCGCGTGGATAACGTCATGCACCAGCTGCCGGTCGCGTTTCTCTACCGGTATGACACGGTAGTCTCCTGCAAAATCAACTCCCAGCCTCTGGTGGTCGTGCCGGGACGGGTGGCTGCGCCGGCGGCCGTACCGGTTATGTCGCAGTGCTACCACATCACGTTCACGCCGAATCCGCGGTACAACCCACCAAACCTGGAGGCGAAGATCCTGAAAGGCATGGCGGGCGAGGTATGGATCGAGAAGTCAGCCGAGCGGCTGGTGCGGCTCAACGCGCGCCTGATCACGGATGTGGATTTCGGCTGGGGTATCGTCGGCCATCTGGACAAGGGCGGGAGCATCTTCCTGGAGCAGGCTCTCGTGAACCCCAATGACTGGGAGCTGACCCGGATGACGCTCAACTTCACCGGCAAGGCGCTGCTCTTTAAGTCAATCACTATTCGGATCACGGAGGAGATGGCAAATTACGAACCCGTGCCGCCGGGGACGGATTATCGCAAGGCGATCGCTATGCTGGAGGCTGCGCCAACAACGCTGGCTGAGACAGAGAAATGAAAAGGCGCCCCGCTCGGAGGCGCCTAGAGTTCCATTGCTGGTTGAGGCTTAGCTGGCAGTCAGTTCGGCGGCAATCTTCTCCGTTACGAATGCTTCGACTGTATCGCCCACTTTGATGTCGTTGAAGTTCGAGATACCGACGCCGCACTCCATGCCGTTGGTCACTTCCCGGGCATCGTCCTTGAAGCGCTTCAGCGAGGTCAGCTTGCCTTTGTAGACCTGTGCGCCGTCGCGCATCAGGCGTACTTCTGCGTCGCGCCGCAGGATGCCGTCCGTGACCCGGCAGCCGGCGATCGTGCCGACCTTGGGGATCCGGAAGACATTGAGCACCTCGGCGCGTCCCAGGAAATTCTCCCGGAAGACCGGCTCGAGGAGCCCGAGCATGGCCTTGCGGATCTCGTCCTGCAGCTCGTAGATGATCGAGTGCAGGCGAATCTCGACTTCTTCCTGCTCGGCGAGATCGGAGACTTTGCGCTCCGGCCGCACATTGAAACCGATGATGATGGCGTTCGAGGCAGAAGCCAGCAGAACGTCGCTCTCCGTGATTGCGCCAACGCCGGAGTGGATCACGTTGATGCGGACCTTCTCGGTCGACATTTTCTGCAGGGAGTCGGCCAGAACCTCGACTGAACCCGTAACGTCGCCTTTCAGGATCAGCGGCAACTCCTTGGTGCCAGCCTCTTTAATCTTGTCCGCCAATCCTTCCAGAGTAACGCGGGATGATTTGGCGAGTTGCGCCTCGCGCTCGCGCATCTTGCGGTACTGGCCGATGCCGCGGGCCTTATCTCGGTCGCTGACCACAAGAAACGTGTCTCCAGCGTCCGGCATCGCTTCCAGTCCGAGGATTTCCACCGGAGTCGAGGGCCCGGCTTTTTCAACGGCCCGTCCACGATCATCGAACATGGCGCGGATTTTGCCGAAGGTATTGCCGGCGACGAAATTGTCCTGGTTGCTGAGCGTGCCGTTCTGGACGAGCACCGTAGCTACAGCGCCACGGCCACGGTCAAGCTTGGCTTCGAGCACAGTGCCGACTGCGGAACGGCCGGGCGTCGACATGGGCGCCTTGATATCGGAGACGAGGCAGATCATCTCAAGTAACAGATCAAGGTTCAGCCGTTTCTTTGCTGAAACTTCAACGAATACGGTTGAGCCCTCACCGCTTCCGGCCCACTCTTCAGGAACCAGGCCGCGGTCGGCCAGCTGCTTCTTGACGCGGTCCGGCTGCGCCTCTGGCTTATCGATCTTGTTCACTGCCACGATGATCGGAACCTTGGCGGCCCGAGCGTGATCGATGGCTTCGAGGGTCTGAGGCATGACGCCGTCGTCGGCCGCGACCACAATCACGACGATGTCCGTCACCTTAGCACCGCGGGCACGCATACGCGTGAATGCCTCGTGACCTGGAGTATCGAGGAAGACGATCTCGCGGCCAAAGGCCGGGGAGTCCGGCTTGGTGATCTTCACCTTGTAGGCACCGATGTGCTGGGTGATGCCACCAGCCTCGCCGCCAGCGACGTCGGTTTCCCGGATCGCGTCCAGCAGCGAAGTTTTACCGTGGTCGACATGGCCCATGACCGTGACCACGGGCGAGCGCGGGACTTCCAGTTCGTCGGGGTTCTCGGTGGAGAGCATGCTCTCCAAAGCCTCGTTGGCCATCTGGTCTTCGAAGCTGATGACCTGCACGTCCGCGCCGAACTGGCGTGCGACGTCCTTGACCAACTCCACGTCAAGCGTCTGGTTGACCGTAACGAACACACCACGCATGAGCAGGGTCGCGATCAAATCCTTGGCGCGAACTTCAAGCTTTTCCGCTAAGTCTTTGACACTAATGCCTTCTGTCACCGTAATGGTGCGCGTAATCGGCACCGGCCCTGAAGGAACCTGCGCGGTCGCACGCGACGGCGGCGCAAAGCCCTTCATGGGGCCTTCCTTCGTTTTGGGGTACTGCTGGCGGCCACGTCCTCTTGGAGGGCCGGGGCGCTGGGGCCGCGGCGCTTCACCCGGGGGCGGCGCGAGACCAGGTCCGCCCATACCGGGGCGAGCGCCAAATCCGGGACGCTGGCCGAAGCCGGGCCGAGCGCCCATACCGGGACGTTGGCCAGGGCCCCCTGGACCACCAGGTTGCGAACGGGTCGGGTGCATGGGGCGACGGGCGCCGGGTTGCTGTCCGGGTCCGCCCATGCCGGGACGCTGGCCCGGCCCGCCGGGTCCACCGGCAGGACGGCGGTCGAAGATAGGACGCCCACGCTGGATTCCGCCCGGAGCGGTGCTGCTGGGCGGAGGGGTAGGGGATGGCGGCGGCGCGCTGTACACCGGACGCGGTCCGGTCTGCGGCATGATCACGCGACGGGGCGGCGGGACCGGTGCTGCAGGCTGAGCCGGAGCGGCTGCAGCTGGCGGTGCCGTGGCAGCCGGAGCTGCGGCTTCGGAAACCGAAGCAGCAGCAACTGGGACGACAGGAGCAGCCGGGGTACTCGCCGGAGCGGCAGCAACAGGCGCCGGTGCAGCAGGCCCAGCCGTGGCCGGAGCGGGAGCAGCGGTCTGCTGCGCCGGCGGCTGGGCGGCAGGGAGCTTTGTTCCGGCTGCGGGCGGAACCGCGACCGGCCGGCCCTCTACTGCAGAGCTAGCAGCCGCAGCGGCAGAAACCGGGGGCTTCACGACGACGGGCCCTTCCGGCGGACGCGAGGCAATAGCGGGCGTCTGCGGCGGCGCAGCCACCGGTGATCCTGGACGCTGGGCCGGGGCCGGCGGAGCAGAGACGACAGGAGGCGCGGGACGCGGCTGCGGCACAATGCGGCGCGGGGCAGGCTTCTCAGCAGCCGCAGGAGGCGCGGCAGAGGCCGGCGGTGCCGGGGGCTTCGGCGCGGGCGCAGCAGGAGGGGGCGCAGCGGCAGATGCCGGGCGTGCCGGGGGCGCGGTGGTGACCGGGGCGGCCGGACGCGGCGGCGCAGCATGGGCTGCGGCCTCCTGCTGTCGGCTCTCCAGAATGGCGCGGGCGACGTCGCCCGGCTTCGACACACGCGACCAGTCGATCTTCGGCTTTTCAGGCTCGTGACGGGCAGGCGTACTCGCTGCCCCACGCCCTTTCAGAATGTGGGCGCGCACACGCTCGGCCTCATCCGCTTCGATGGAGCTGGAGTGCGTCTTTTTCTCGGTCACGCCAACTTCGATCAGAGCATCGAGAATTGCTTTGCTCTTGACCTCCAGTTCACGCGCTAATTCATTGATTCGAACTGTGCTCATCCGTCCCCGTATGGTTTCGACTTCCCACCTGTCTTTAGTCCCTCATACAGACAGCTCCTGACTGTGGGGTTCAGTTTCTCTTTCATTATCCCCTGAAAGAGGGGGTAGCTGGTAGCCAGTAGCCGATAGCGGCAGCAAATTTGCATGGCTGCCGACGACCGGCTACGGGCTGATGTTTATGCGCCGGTGCCTTCGTCAACTTTCTTGTCGTCATTGAAGCGGTCCGTCCGGGTTTCTTCCACGTTCCCTTCCACCACCGCTTCGTCACGGGCGACTTCGGGATTCGTCTCGTGCTCGGCCAAAACCGCGCTGGTATCGTCACGACCGGGTACCACGGGCTCCGCGCCGCGATCGCCGACGAATGGGCCGACTTCGGTGATTTCCGACAGGCGCTCTTCGGCGACTTCATCATTGACGATGCCGGTCCCATCGCGATTCGTACCGGTATCCGTGTCCTGGGTGAGGTCGAGGCGGAGCGCATCCACCTCTTCCGCTGTTTGTGCTGCGTCCGCGTGCTCGGCGGCGGATTCGCCCGCTGCCGCCTGCGCCGGGCGCTCTTCGCCGGGCTCATATTCGCCAAAGTAATGCCGCACAGCCACGCTGATCTTCTCCAAAGTTTTCTCCCCGATGCCCGGAATCTCCTCGAGCTGTTCGGGGGTCATGTCGGCCAGGGCTTCCACCGTGGTAATTCCGGCCGCTACGAGTTTTTGGATGATCGATTCGCCCAACTCGCTGACCTGCTCGATGGGGGTGGCGGGAGTGCCAGCGAGGGCCTGCATCTGCTGCTCGACCTCCTGGCGCTTTTCTTCCTCGCTCTTGATATCGATTTTCCAGCCCAGCAGCTTGGCCGCGAGCCGGACGTTCTGGCCTTTTTTGCCGATCGCCAGGGAAAGCTGCGTGTCGTCGACGATGACCTCCAGTTGCTTATCGGTGAGATCGGCAATGCTGACGCGGCTGACCTTCGCGGGCTGCAAAGCCTTCTCGGCGAAGGTGGTGATCTCCTCGCTGAATTCGATGATGTCGATCTTCTCTCCGCGCAGCTCGCGGATGATGGACTGCACACGCATGCCTTTCATGCCGACGCAGGCGCCGACCGGGTCGACATCCTTGTCGCGCGACTGCACGGCGATCTTGGTACGCTCACCGGCTTCGCGCGCGATGGCACGGATCATCACCGTGCCGTCGTAGATCTCCGGCACCTCACTCTGGAAGAGATTCTGTACCAGTTCCGGCGCAGCACGCGAGACGATGACCTGGGGTCCGCGGGCGGCGCGGTCAACGCGCAGCAGCACAACGCGGACGCGCTCGCCGACAGCGAACTGCTCAAGACGCGACTGCTCGCGGCGCGGCATGCGGGCTTCGGCCTTGCCGATGTCGAATATTACGTCCTGCAGCTCAACGCGCTTGACGGTCGCGTTCAGCACTTCGCCGACACGGTGCGCATATTCGTTGAAGACCGTGTCGCGTTCCGCTTCGCGCACTTTCTGGAAGATGACCTGCTTGGCCATCTGCGCGGCGATGCGGCCCAGCACGTCGGTCGGCTTGTAATACCGGATTTCTCCACCGACCTCGACCTCAGGCGCGAGTTCGCGGGCCTGCTCCAGCGTGATCTGGTTCACAGGGTCTTCGATCTGCTCGGGCGCCTCAACCACGGTCTTGAAGACATAAGCGCGGATCTCGCCCGTGTCGCGGTCCAGCTCGGCGCGCATGTTTTCCTGAGTCTTGTAGTACTTGCGCGTGGCGAGGGCGATGGCGTCTTCAACCGCGGAGACCACGATCTGCGGATCAATGCCTTTGTCCCGGCTCAACGCTTCGATGCTGTCATAAAGAACACTTGCCATTGGTTTCTCTCTTCGTCAGGGCGCAGAACGCAGAGTTCAGAGCGCGGTGCGATGCCCCTGTTCATCAAAATTTCGGTACGGGTCAGAACTCCGGTACCAGTTGAGCTTTCTCGATGTTGGTCAGCGCGATTTCGACGTCCTGCAAAGCGCTGCCCTGCTTGCGCGCCTTCACTTTCTGGCGCGATGCGGCTAAATCCAGGCGAATGGACTTGTCGTTTACCTCTGTGAGCCTGCCCTGCCAGTGACGGTTGCCCGACACCGGCTCGAAAGTCTGGACCTTCGCCAGCATCCCGCTGAAGCGACGGAAGTCCTCCACACCGTGCAGCTTACGATCGAGTCCGGGCGAGGAAACCTCCAGCGTGTACTCGGCTCCGGGGATCAGATCTTCTACGTCGAGCACTGTGCCAAAATCGCGGCTAAAGAGGCTGCAGTCCTCGTGGGTAACGCCGGCGAGCCGGTCTCCCCCAACCTGAGCGGCTGCCGGAGCCTCGGCCAATTTGTGGCGCTCCTCTGCGTTCTTCTCAATGAAGACGCGCAGGGTGCGGTGTTTGGCTCCGCCGAGGAACTCGAGATCGACGACATCGAGGCCGTGCGAAGCGGCGACGCGCTGCGCCGTCGAGCGAATTTGATCCACATCAAATGCCATTTGGGAGTGGCGCGAACCCGTAAATCAGAGCAAATAAAAAGTGGGCTTTCGCCCACTCATTTCTCCGGCCGGAACAGACCGCAGCCGGACAAACTCGTCTGTTGTTATAGTACGCCTCTCGCGACCAGCTTTCAAATGGCGCAAGGCGTGTGGGATACTGCCCCAATCATGACCACAGCTCCGGATGTTCTGAACCCTTATGCCCGATTTCTGTCCGGCCGGGAACCCCTGACGGTGTTGCGGGAGACCCCCGTACGGCTGCAGGGGCTGATGCACGCGATCGGGCCCTCCGGAGTAGCGGTGGCGCCTGCACCTGGTAAGTGGAGCGCGAGCGAGATCCTGTGCCACCTGGCTGACTGCGAGGTTGTGTTTGCGTTCCGGCTACGCCAGACGCTCTCTGAGGATCATCACGTGATCCAGCCGTTCGATCAGGAGAGGTGGGCCTTTCCCTATCCGGGCATCGACGGCGGCGAGGCGCTGTCGACGTTCACGGCTCTACGCAAATGGAACGTGCGGCTGATCCAGGGGGCTTTACCTCTGCACGCGGAGAAGCCTGTCACCCATCCGGAGCGCGGCGCGATGACCTTCCGCACTGTGGTGGAGACCATGGCCGGGCATGACCTGAACCACAAAGAGCAACTGGAGCGGATCGCCGCTAAGCTGCGCGGCGTGGCGCGAGCGGGCGGCTAAAGCAAGAGCCATCCCGATTTGTGTCCGACCGCAGCGGACCTTCTGGAGCGTACCGCAGTGCGTCCGCGTCTGTAGCTGCGAAGGCCACATTCGCGGCAAGACGCGTAACATGATCCAGAAGACAGAGACTTTGATGGTGTCCGGTGACTCGATGCGGCGTGCGGGATTGGGTGTAATCTGCGCTGGCGTTTGCCTCGCGGGAGCACTGCTCCTCGCTGGTTGTGGAAAATTCTTTCCACCCCTGAACAGCGGAGGTGGCGGAGGAAATGGCGGTGGTGGCGGCAGTTCGTCGGGCGATTACCTGTACGTAGGCAATCAGTCGACGAACCCGCTGACTGTCGCCGGCTTTACGCTGGCCAGCTCTGCGTTAAACGTGATCTCCGGCTCGCCGTTTCAGGTGAGCCTGGAACCGACGTCCCTTGCGATCACTCCGGACAATACATATTTGTATATGGGCAGCGCAGCCGGGGGCATTTACGTCTTCACCATCGGTTCAAATGGGGCGCTCAGCCTGGCAAACGGTGGCGCGCCGGTCGCGACGGGCGTCGAGCCCTCGGTGCTGCGCGTGGATTCGACCGGCCGATGGCTACTCGGAGCCGATGCATTCGCAGGGGAAGCGTACGTTTTCCAGATTGGCAACGGTGGCGTACTGACGTCGATCAGTTCGTCCATCGTTCAGCTGAACACGGCGACGCCGGCACAAGACCTGGAAATTGCTCCGAACAACTCGCTGGTTTACGTGTCGCTGGGAACGGGCGGCGTGTACACGCTGAGCTTCGATGCCAGTAACGGCGCGTTGCAGCAAGTGAATGGGGCGTTGCAGCCGAAGCAAAGCGGGGGCGCTGATTACGGAATGGCGGTGACGCCGTCGGGCAACTTTCTGCTGGTCGCGGAAACCGGGATCGGCGGAGTGCGCGTTCTGTCGGCGACTTCAAGCGGCGGGTTGTCGGAGATCTCCGGCTCGCCTTTCAAGACGGCTACGGGAGCGTATTGGGTGGTCGTTGATTCGACCGGAACCTTCGCGTACGTGGCGAACCGCGCTAACGGGAATATCAGCGCTTTTTCCATTGGCAGTACTGGTGCGCTGACGGCTGTTACAGGTTCGCCGTTCGCGACGGGAACCAGCCCAGTGCAGATGGTGGAGGACAACAGCCATACGTACCTGGCGGTGGTCTGCTCGGGAGGCGGTCCGGACATGCAGGTTTTCTCGATCAACAGCACGACGGGCGTGCTGACCAGCTTCAAGACGGCGACCACGGGGAACGATCCGACGCAGGCGACGGTGATCGCTGCGACGCATTAGCCGCGCCGAACCGCCCGTTCCGAATTCCCAATCGCCTGGGACAACCTTTGACCGGAAACGAGCAACTCAGGTTGGCACACCGGGCCTGATGCTGGAGGACCGAAAAGAGAACCTGTGCGCGTCCCCCTGCGCCGATGAACGCTGCTCGATAATGAACGCCAAACCTGCTGCATCAGGAAACGGATCACGTTGCTGGAGGTATCGCAGGAACGAAAATCCAACTGAGAAGCAGGTTCGCCATGAGGCCATCTACCCAGCTACTCGCCGGGGCGGTAGCTCTTGTTACGTTCAGCGTTGTTACCCTTCCCGCCAGCGCTGTCGCCCCTGTCAAGTTCAGCCAAACGATTACACTGCCTTTCGATTTCCCCTGCCCTGACGGAACAACGCTCAGCGGAAGTTCCACGATCAGCGACAGTGGAATCGCCTTCCGGGATGCGGCAGGCGGCACAACACACGTGTTTCTGCATGACACAATCACGACAACCATTACAGGCACAAACGGACTGGTTGCGTCCGGAACCAACACTCAAAATGAGACCTTCAATGTCGATACGGGAGGGTTTTCGATTCGAGGAGTGTTCACGGACCTGAGCGTATCGGGCGTGGGCATCGTGGCTCATGTGGCCGGTCGTCTGGTCGTGGACGGCAACGGTAACGTCGTTTTTGAGACACCGACGTTTACGAACTCGAACTCAGTCTGTGCGGCGCTCGAATAAAGCCCGGGAGGCCGTAAGTTGCAGCGTTCATGAACTGTCACACGGGTCCGCCGGCGAGTGCGCCGGCTGATGACGCCGGCAGACCCGCGAGTTTTTCCTGTGGTGATTGGTCCTGAGCTGATCTGAGGTTGATCTGCCCCTCCAGTTGTCCCTCCCGGACTCTCTTTGCTGCGGAGTGCTATCATGACGAGTTTTCGTCACCCTCCTCATGAGCGAACCGGCGATCCCTGTACTTCCTCAGCTTAAAAACCAGCTGACGTCGAAAGTGGACGTCAACAGCCCGCGCGCACAGCAGAACGCGTCGAGCATGCGGCAACTGCTCGACCAGATTCACGCACAGGAGGCCGAACTGCGCCAGGGCGGCGGGGCGAAGTCCGTCGAGTCGCAGCATGCGAAAAAACGGCTGACGGCGCGGGAGCGCATCGCTCTGCTGCTCGACCCGGGGACGGAGTTGTTCGAACTGGGCCTCTTTGCGGCGTTCGGCATGTACGAAGAGTGGGGCGGCGCTCCGGCGGCGGGCGTGGTGACGGGTCTCGGGCGCGTGGCTGAGCGGCTGTGCATGATCGTCGCGAATGACGCAACGGTGAAGGCGGGGGCGTTCTTCCCCATGACGGCGAAGAAGGTGCTGCGCGCGCAGCATATCGCCATGCAGAACCGGATTCCAACGTTATATCTCGTGGATTCGGCCGGCATTTTCCTGCCGCTGCAGGAGGACGTCTTCCCCGATCAGGATGACTTCGGGCGCATCTTCCGCAACAACGCTGTGATGTCGGCGAGCGGAATTCCGCAGATCACGGCCATCATGGGAATGTGCGTGGCGGGCGGCGCGTACCTGCCGGTGATGACCGATCAGGTGCTGATGACCGAAGGCAGCGGACTGTTCCTTGCCGGGCCGGCGCTGGTGCAGGCGGCGATCGGGCAAAAGTATTCGGCCGAGGAACTCGGCGGAGCCACGATGCACGCGGAAATCTCCGGCACGGTGGACTTCAAGGAGCCCAACGATCACCTGTGCATCGCGCGGCTGCGCTCGCTGGTTGCGCGATGGGGACATCCGCCGCGCGCGGCGTTCGACCGCGCAGCGTTCGATCCGGAGAAGCATGCGCCGCGGTACCCACCGCGCGATCTGTATTCCTTGCTGGACCCAAGCCCGGCAAAAGCAGCGACCAATGCTTACGAAATGCACGACGTAATCGCACGCCTTGTCGATGGCAGCGAGTTTGACGAGTACCGGCCCGGTTATGGGCGGACGCTGATCTGCGGGTATGGGCGAATTGGCGGCTTTGCCGTCGGGATTGTCGCCAACCAGAAGCTTCCGCAGCCACAGACGAGCCATGAGGGCGAGAAGCGGGTCGAGTTCGGCGGGGTCATTTATCCGGAGAGCGCCGACAAGGCCGCGCGCTTCATCATGGACTGCAATCAGAATTTGGTGCCGCTGGTCTTTCTGCACGACGTGAATGGGTTCATGGTCGGGCGGGATGCGGAGTGGAACGGGATCATCCGGTCG